>NZ_BMKZ01000047.1 GCF_014644735.1 Caldalkalibacillus thermarum
GTCTTTTGCTTTTTAGGGGCCTCTTCATGCCGTTAACAGACGAGCTATTAACGGCATGAAGAGGGATTGGCGAATGTGTGTTTGCCCTCTGAAATTTTACTCATACATGACACGTTCAAAGACGACAAAGAAGCTTTGAAACAGTACAAATTTCCCACTCCAGCCAAGTACAAAAAAGATTTTCCGTGGCTCAAAGAAGTCGATAGCCTTGCCTTAGCCAACGCTCAATTAAACTTGCAAAAAGCATTCACCAACTTCTTCTCTTATGAACACTAACCGGTGCCAAAAGAAATAGAAAACGTTGTTGGGCTCGATTTTTCCATGAATACGCTGTATGTCGATAGCGAGGGTAAGAGAGCCAATTATCCTCGATTTTATCGGCAAGCCTTGGAAAAACTGGCCCGAGCCCAACGGGTGCTGTCACGCCGCAGAAAGGTTCAAACCGTTGGCACAAACAACGGCTGAAAGTCGCCCAGTTGCACGAAAAAATCGCCAACCAACGTCAGGACTTTTTGCACAAGGCTTCAAGGCAATTGACCAACCGGTATGATGCCGTGGTGATTGAAGACCTCAATATGAAAGGGATGGCTCAAGCCCTTCGTTTCGGTCAGAGTATCCACGATAACGGTTGGGGCCTGTTCACCACTTTCCTTCAGTACAAATTGGAAGAACAGGGAAAGGAGCTGATCAAAATCGACAAATGGTTCCCCTCATCCAAAACGTGTTCATGTTGTGGCCGGGTGAAGGTGTCTCTATCGCTTTCCGAACGTCTATTTCGTTGTGCATGCGGTTTTGTAGCAGACCGAGACACCAACGCCGCCATCAATATCAAAAAGGAAGGTCTGAAACAGTTAGGGACTGCCTGACTGGATCTCGAACCGTGGGGCACACGGGGATCGCTCGGTCAATTTTCCTTCGTTAGAAGGAATTACCCGAGAAGCCCCCACCTCTAAGCGTTAGTGTAGGTGGTGGGAGTATGTCACGTTTTGGTTGTTTAACCGCCCAGTTTTTATTTCCTTAAGTTGATCATCTGTTGTTATACTTTATTAAAAGGGGTAAAAAAGTTTTATAAATTAAGGAAGGAAGGATCTCAGATGAATATCCCGTTTACTAAAATGCAGGCACTGGGGAACAGCTATGTTTATGTAGATGGCCGTCATATCCAGCTTGACGAGCGTCACTTATCTCCTTTGGCCCAAGCTGTGTCATCGGTACGGACGGGCATTGGCTCTGATGGCTTGATCCTCATCACATGGTCTCAACAAGCGGATGTGAAGATGCGGATCTTTAATGCAGATGGCTCCGAGGCTAAAAACTGTGGTAACGGTTTGCGCTGTGTGGCAAAGTATGCCTTCGAAAAAGGGCTGGTGAACGACATCCGTTTTCAAATTGAAACATTGGGCGGCATCGTTGAAGCCCATGTACATGTGCGCAACGGGAAAGTGGAACAGGTCACAATCGATATGGGCAAGCCCCGTCTGGCCCAAAAAGAGATTCCGCTCACAAATGGAGGAGAAGAGACAGCCATTGATTACCCCTTGGAGGTAGATGGCCAGCGCCTTTATTTTACAGGCGTTTCGATGGGCAATCCCCATGCGGTCTTCTTTGTCGATGATGTGGCTTCCGCTCCAGTTACCACGTTGGGTCCCAAGATTGAAAAACATCCCTTGTTTCCCGAAGGGGTCAACGTTGAATTTATTTCTGTCCGCTCCAGCCATGACATTGATTTTCGGGTCTGGGAAAGGGGTTCGGGACAAACCTATGCCTGCGGGACGGGTGCCTGTGCGGCTGTTGTAGCCTCCGTTCTTAAGGAGAAAATAAAGAAAGGGGAGCCTGTTACCGTTCATTTGCAAGGGGGAGATTTGGAGATTGTTTGGGACAATGATGAGCATGTCTGGATGACTGGTCCCGCCAAATATGTCTGTGAAGGAACATACTTTTGGCCGAACGGGGGCAAAGCGCAAAACCGATAAGACCAAAAAGACCAATAATAAATTTTGTAAAAATAAAAACTTTGATTGTTTCGACAAATAGGCTAATAGAACGACCTTAACCGACAAAAACAGAAAATATTCGCCTTTGTCAAGTGATAAATGATTGTTGTAGAATAATTCATGTTGGATTTGTAGCTCTTGGGTCAAAAGCGAGGTGTGGAATAATGAAAGATGTTGTGCAGGAGCGGATTAAGCATTTAAGAGAAAAAATGGTGATGCTGGCCATGGAAAAAGGATTAACTGACCCAGAAGTGATCGCAATCAGTCAAGAAATTGATAAGCTGCACAATATTTGGAACCATTTAGGTAATCAAGCGCTCACACAGCATCGTGTTTATAAATCTGCTGATTCCAGCCTGACACATAAGCTGATTCGTGATTTTTCTATGGCCTCTTTATATTTAAAAGCAGCTTCCAGCCAATAGGACATGCCTATACATAGGCGGTCCGGCCAAGCTCTTTCCAGTCTCAGCACATAAAAATGTTCCCCCTCTGGGAGGCGGGAACATTTTTTCTTACATGATATCTTCCCTATTTATTGAAATTCATATGAGAGCTGTGTCCAGGCTGGACTTTGGCTTTAGGATCAAGATAAGCTTTGGCATTGTTCACCGCAGTTGGCGCTTCCCCAAATCCAACGGCAATCAACTTGATTTTACCCGGATAAGTGACGATGTCACCAGCAGCATAAATGCCAGGGATGTTCGTTTCCATTTTACTGTTAACGACAATAGATCCTTTTTCAATATTGAGACCCCAGTTTTGAATCGGGCCAAGGGAGGAAATAAAACCAAAGCTGACAATCACTTCATCAACTTCCAGTTCCTCGACCTTCTCATTTGTTTTGGCATTGGCCAGAACGACTTTCTCAATTTTGTCGTCGCCGTGAAGCTCGCTTATTCTAAGGGGTGTCTTAATATCTACCTTGGAATTCATCAGTTGTTCCACGCTGTGTTCATGGGCACGGAACTTGTCCCGCCGATGGACGAGGGTCACCTTTTCTGCGATCGGCTCCAGCATTAAAGCCCAGTCAACCGCAGAATCGCCTCCGCCGCTGATCAGCACTCTTTTTCCTTTAAAGGCGTTTTTATCTTTCACAAAGTAGTGCAGGTTGCTATCTTCAAATTTTTCTGCACCATCCACATCCAGTTTGCGGGGACTAAATGCACCGCATCCGGCCGTAATAATCACCGTCCGGCTGAAATGCAGGCCTTTGTTCGTTTTAATTTCAAAAATGCCTTCTTCATTTTTGCGAACATCTTCCACCGTCTCTTCTAAAGCAACCTGAGTATCGAAGCTAAAAGCCTGCTCTTTCAGATAATTCACCAGATCTTGGGCCAGTACTTTGGGAAAACCGGCAACGTCATAAATATATTTTTCAGGATATAACGCTGACAGTTGTCCTCCCAATTGAGGCATACTTTCGATAATTTTACAACTGGCTTGTCTCATGCCGGCATAAAATGCGGCAAACAATCCGGTCGGTCCCCCGCCAATTATGGCAATATCAACAACATCTCGATTTTGCTGTTGAGACATGTCCACACCTCCACAAGCATCATTGCCAAACGTTGTCTTTAACGCTCAAATCCTATTATAAACTTTTTACAAGGGCTTTAAAAGGGCAGCCTCGTGAAAAAGTTTTAAATTAAATCTAATTACCCCTTGAAAAAGTGGTCAAGACGTTCTATCATAGTAAGAGAAATGTGAACATTTTTTAACACTTGTCGACAAGTTATTTATTTTTAATTGAGTTCGTGAAATTTTTAACAAACTACGTGAAATCTTTAACAAGCTTATAACACTGTTGTTTAATTGCTACCCTAAGAAAAAAATGAGGAAGTGATCAGGATGAGCAAACCAAGCATTGTGATTCTAGGCGCCGGATACGGGGGGATTGTCGCTGCCCTTGGTCTGCAAAAACGCCTGAACTATAATGAGGCAGACATCACGCTGGTCAACAAAAACGATTATCACTACATCACCACTGAACTGCACCAGCCCGCAGCAGGCACCATGCATCATGATCAGGCCCGCGTCGGGATCAAAGAGTTGATTGATGAAAAGAAAATCAAATTTGTCAAAGATACAGTTGTCGCCATTGACCGGGAACAGCAAAAAGTGACCCTCCAAAACGGTGAGCTGCACTATGATTATCTTGTGGTCGGCTTGGGCAGCGAGCCTGAAACTTTTGGGATTGAAGGTTTGAGAGAACATGCCTTCAGCATTAACAGCATCAATTCGGTCCGCATCATCCGCCAGCATATTGAATATCAGTTTGCCAAGTTTGCGGCTGAACCGGAACGTACGGATTACTTGACTATTGTTGTAGGCGGAGCTGGTTTTACAGGCATTGAGTTTGTGGGAGAGCTGGCTGACCGGATGCCGGAGTTGTGCGCTGAATATGATGTGGATCCCAAACTGGTCCGCATCGTTAATGTGGAAGCAGCGCCGACGGTGTTGCCGGGATTTGATCCGGCTTTGGTCAACTACGCTATGGATGTACTTGGTGGCAAAGGGGTTGAATTTAAGATTGGCACACCCATCAAACGTTGTACGCCTGAGGGTGTGGTGATTGAAGTGGATGGCGAGGAAGAAGAGATCAAAGCAGCAACAGTGGTCTGGACCGGAGGCGTGCGCGGTAACTCCATTCTGGAGAAGTCCGGTTTTGAAACAATGCGCGGACGGATTAAAGTTGATCCCTACTTACGTGCTCCTGGCCACGAGAACATTTTTATTGTGGGTGATTGTGCGTTGATTATTAATGAAGAAAATAATCGTCCTTATCCCCCCACGGCCCAAATCGCCATTCAACATGGGGAAAATGTTGCTGCCAACCTGGCGTCCCTGATCCGTGGAGGCTCTATGACGCCGTTTAAGCCCCATATTCGCGGTACTGTTGCTTCCCTGGGCCGCAATGATGCCATCGGAATTGTAGGCGGCCGCAAAGTGTACGGCCATGCTGCTTCCTGGCTGAAAAAACTGATTGACATGCGCTATCTGTATCTTATTGGCGGTCTGTCCCTGGTGCTGAAAAAAGGGCGATTTTGAACATGTGTGGCGGGCGGCACATCAAAATGATAACCGTTATACCGTAAGCCAAAGGACACGTTGCTGTTCTTTGGCTTTTTATATCTTTGGTTTTTTTATGCCGGTTAAACTGTCAACAGGGGGATGTATAGTCTGGACTGATCCCGGTGAAATTAAACATAAGCTTTTATATCCTTAAAATGAGCTAAAAAAACGAGTAAAGCTGCGCAAAACAGAGAAAAAGGGAGATGAATTCGCTTACATGACAAAAAACGATCTATTTCAGAAAATTTTAAAGGTTTATACCAAGAGGTCGAGGTGGTATGATTAACATTAAAAAACTTTAATATGATCAAGATAGGGGGTAGAGAAACCATGAGATTGAACCCACTGCAGACAAATATGATCCCGACCACCCACTGTGAATATTGTCAGGGCCAAGGGTATTTCCAGTTGATGCTGGGTGGAACAGAAACATGTATCTACTGTGAGGGAAGCGGTGTCGCTCCGACAGAACCGCTGCATAAAAAACCAGAACGTTTTATTGATTTTATCCACTTGCGGTGGACCTCGTTTCCAAAGTATGATGGCATTCTGTAGGTATTCTTGCGAAAACCTCACGCTGATAAACAACACCTAACAGTCCAGCGCTTCACTGACCTGTCGGGTTGCTGTAAGGACTCAGGCAGTTAAGCGGCTGGATTTTTTTGTAGAGATCAAGTACACTAGATGTGAAACAGCGGAGGTGAATGTCATGGATCCATTGCAGTTTGTGATTTCTATTTTACTTTTTTTAATTCTTTTTTTTGGGATCGGCTTTATTCTTAACATGTTATTAAAAACAACCTGGCTGCCAGGTTTGATTTTATATCCTCTCGTGGTATTGCTGATTGTCTCTGATGTTCCTCTGAAGGGATACATTACCAATCCGGGTGAGAGTTTGGCCCGGTTGGGAGAGAAGCTGATGGGTTTATTAATGGTGGATTATATTATTTTAGGCGCGGGATTTATCGGGGCGCTGTTAAGCGGACTATCCATTCAGATACTTAGGGCTAGAGGTTACAGGATGTTTTAACATGAACATGCATAATCCCTCCTCAAAATGGAGACGATGAGTCTATGGGAGGAGGGTATCTATGCAACCCAGTCAAGAGAAACCCTGCCCCTGCGGGCTGACAATAGCAACCCTAGGTGCCCTGGGCCTGTTGCTCGCGGTCTCAGCTGGGGCAAGCTGGACTGGCGGCGGGGTTTGGTTCGGTCAGAGTATCTTTTCCCAACTTGTTCATGCGGCTGAAAACGTAGACGAGCATGATTTCATTCACACTGTGAAGGTGATTGAAGCACAAGTAGATTTCAGTCAATTTCCCAGCAAAACGGTGCTGGCCACAGGTTATACAGCGGGTGTGGAATCCACCGGTAAAACACCCGGTCATCCGCAGTATGGCATCACTTACTCCGGTGTCAAAGTGCGCCGGAATGTGTTTTCCACCATTGCCGCCGATCCGGATGTATTCCCTCTAGGAACCATTTTATATATCCCCGGCTACGGTTATGGGGTGGTAGCGGATACAGGGAGTGCCATCAAGGGAAATAAAATCGATCTGTACTTTGATACGGTTGAAGATGTTTACCGGTTGTGGGGCAAACGACAGGTGGATGTCTATGTGATACAGAAGGGAAACGGAACGGTAACGGAAGAGATGATGGACCGGCTCAACCGGATGGATCATCGCCAATTGCCGGCTGTTCCGGTTTTCAATGAGAAGTGACTGTTATCACAACAGTCACTTTTTTGCTTTTTAGTCTGCCATCATTTCCCAAATAAACAGGCACAAAAAGGCAACGCCAATCCCAAACAGTCCGCCCATTAAAACTTCTATGGGCTGGTGGCCTAACAACTCTTTCAATTTTTTCCGTTTCACCTGTTTGGTTTGCATGTTCCAGTTTTTCATCTCTTCGATCAACTGATTCACATCTTCTACCAGCCGGTTGAGCACCACGGCTTGCTCTCCGGCATGGCGGCGCACGCCAGCGGCATCAAACATGACAATTAAGGCAAGCACGGCAGAGATGGCAAACAGAGTAGATTCCAAACCATGCTCAATCGCCACCGCTGTTGACAGGGATGTTACAGCAGCCGAATGGGAACTGGGCATGCCTCCTGTACTAAAAATAAGCCCCCAATTCAGCGTCCGGTTAGGGATATAGTAGAGGGGGACCTTGATCAGCTGGGTCAAGGCGATAGCCGTTATGGCTGCCCAAAACGGGTAGTTTGAAAAAATTTCCATAAGCTCTGTCATCCTTTCCTGGTACCCATTATTATAACTTAAAAATGGACAGCGTCATAAACGTTTTACGATTTTTTTGGCTAAACGGCCCGTGGTGATTTATAATATATAAAGTAATATGCTGAGCAGAAAGAGGGGATCAATTTGAAATTTACAGTTGAGCAGCAAAAAGGACCAGAGGTTGGCACCGATTTATTTGTATTTGGCATTTTTAAGGGGAGTGAGACACCTGGGGGCTGCTTCAGCGAGATGGATAAGGCTTGGGAGGGGCTCCTTTCCCGGTTTATTCAAGAAGAGTGGGTTCCGAATGAAAAAAAGGCGGAAGTCATCCATAGTTTGGGAAAGTTTCCTGCCAAGCGGGTGATGTTGGTCAATGCAGGCGAAAAAGAAGAATTTGACTTGGTTAAAGCACGGGAAGTGTTTGGTTTTGTGACCAAAGAGGCCTTAAAACTTAAAGTCAGAAAAGTCACTTATTGTCTGGACAGTTTCAACAACGGTGAGGAAGAGTCCGCGGCTCTGGCCCATGCGCTGGCCGAAGCATCTTTGCTGGCTGCCTACCGGTTTGATACATACAAGACCAGTGAAGAGGATAACCCGTCCACTGTGGAGTATGTTTCGGTCTGTGTGCCCAAAGAAGAAGACGAGGTTAAAGAAGGGTTGGAAACAGGCCAGATTTTTGGCGAGGCAACTTGTTTTGCCCGGGATCTGGTCAACACGCCCGGCAACTATTTAACCCCCAGCAGACTGGCAGAAAAAGCGGTAGAAATTGCTTCCAAGCACGGTTTTGAATACGATATTCTGGATCGTGACCAAATGGAAGAACTGGGCATGGGTGCTCTCCTGGCTGTCGCCCAGGGCAGTGACCAGCCGCCAAAGATGATCGTCATCAAGTATCAAGGCAAAGAGAAATGGGAAGACGTTTTGGCCTTTGTGGGCAAAGGATTAACATTTGACACCGGAGGCATCTCCTTAAAACCGGCTAAGGATATGCATGAAATGAAAATGGATATGGGGGGCGCCGCGGCTGTTCTGGGAGCCATGGACATCATTGGCCGCTTAAAACCTAAATGCAATGTGCTGGCTGTGATTCCGTCCACAGAAAATATGCCCAGCGGACGTGCTTTAAAGCCGGGTGACGTGATCACCTCTTATGCTGGCAAAACGATTGAGGTGCGGAATACCGATGCGGAAGGGCGGCTCATATTGGCTGACGGCATTGCCTATGCCAAAACATTGGGAGCCGACTACATCGTGGACGTGGCCACATTAACTGGGGCCATTCTGGTTGCCCTTGGGGAGTATACGACCGGAGCGGTGACCAACGATGAAACATTGATGATCGAGGTGCTGGAGGCAGCCAATGAGGCTGGAGAGCTTGTCTGGCGCTTGCCCAGTTTTGAACCTTACAAAAAGATGGTCCGTTCCAGTGACGTGGCTGATCTCAACAACTCCCCCGGACGGTTGGCTGGAAGCATTACAGCCGGTCTGTTCCTTGGGGAATTTGCCGGGGATACCCCTTGGGTCCACCTGGATATAGCCGGAACAGCCTGGGCTAACCGTGAAACTGAGCTGAACCAAAAAGGTGGCACGGGCGCGATGGTTCGCACACTGGCCACGCTGGCGGAGCGGTTTGCCGAATAGGCAACTACGGCTGAATAAGCCAGCTGCTTGTATATATGCCTTGTTTATGTGACTCGTGAACAAGCAAAGGAGGAAAAAGAATGTCTGCCACAAACATTGAACAATTAGCCATTAATACCATACGCACCTTATCCATTGATGCCGTCGAAAAGGCGAACTCTGGTCATCCCGGTATGCCGATGGGGGCTGCACCCATGGCATATACATTGTGGAGCCGCTTTCTGAAGCACAACCCCAACAACCCCAAGTGGTTTAACCGGGACCGGTTTGTACTGTCTGCCGGGCACGGCTCCATGCTCTTGTACAGTTTGTTGCACTTAAGCGGATATGATTTATCCATGGAAGAGATTAAAAACTTCAGGCAATGGGGAAGCAAAACACCAGGACATCCCGAATACGGCCATACCCCAGGTGTGGAAGCCACCACAGGTCCCCTTGGCCAAGGGATTGGAATGGCAGTGGGAATGGCCATGGCCGAAAGACATTTAGCCGCTGTCTACAACCGGGAAGGGTTTAACATTGTGGATCACTTTACATACGTCATCTGCGGCGACGGGGACCTGATGGAAGGAGTCGCCTATGAAGCTGCATCCTTGGCCGGGCACCTGAAACTGGGCCGGTTGATTGTGCTGTATGACTCCAATGACATTTCCCTGGACGGGGATTTGCATCTTTCTTTCCGCGAGGATATCCAGCAGCGCTTTGAATCTGCTGGCTGGCAATATTTACGTGTGGAAGACGGCAATGATGTGGAGGCGATTGCCCAAGCGATTGAAGAAGCAAGAGCCGATGAAAGCCGTCCTACCCTGATTGAAGTGCGTACCGTTATCGGCTACGGCAGTCCCAACAAGGCTGGCAAACATGTGGTGCATGGGGCGCCGTTGGGTGAGGAGGAGGTCAAGCAAACCAAACAAACCTATGGCTGGCCACACGAACCTTTTCATGTGCCCCAGGAAGTCCGGGAACACTTCCAACGCTTGCAACAAAAATGGCAAGAAGATGAGGAAGAGTGGCAGGCGTTGTTTGACCGTTATGAACAAGCTTATCCGGATTTGGCCCGCCAATTGAAAGCAGCGATTGAGGGACAGTGGAATGCAGATGGACAGGCGCTGCCTGAGTTTGAAACAGGCTCCAAAGTGGCCACACGTGCTGCATCCGGCACCATGATTAATCACTTGGCCCAACAGCTGCCCGGTTTGTGGGGCGGATCGGCTGATTTGGCTTCTTCCACCAAAACCTTGATAAAGGACGCAGCTCACTTTAGCGCGGAAGATTACAGCGGGCGGAACATTTGGTTTGGTGTGCGGGAACATGCCATGGGTGCAGCTTTAAACGGCATTGCCCTCCATGGGGGCACAAAACCGTATGGGGGCACGTTCTTCGTGTTCTCTGATTACTTGCGTCCCGCCATCCGCCTGGCTGCTTTGCAAAAGCTGCCGGTGGTGTACGTCTTTACCCATGACAGTATCGCTGTGGGAGAAGACGGCCCCACGCACGAACCGATTGAACAGTTACCCTCAATGCGTGCCATTCCGGGCTTAACGGTGATCCGGCCTGCTGATGCCCATGAGACAACGGCGGCCTGGCTGTATGCTGTCCAGCACACCGAAGGGCCGGTCGCCTTGGTTTTAACCAGACAAGGTGTCCCTGTCCTGGAAGAAACGAAACAAAGCGTGGATACCCTGGCCAAAGGGGCTTATGTGCTGGCTGAAACGGAAGGCCAATTGCCCGAACTGATCCTTCTGGCCAGCGGTTCAGAAGTCAGTTTGGTGCTGGAAGCCAAAAAGGTGCTGGAACAGGAAGGTATCGCCGTGCGGGTGGTCAGCATGCCCAGCTGGGAACTGTTTGAACAACAAAGTGACAGCTACAAGGCAGAGGTGCTTCCCCCCGGGGTTAAGAAACGCTTGGCGGTGGAAATGGCCCATCCCCTGGGCTGGGAGCGTTATGTGGGTGAAGAAGGTGATGTACTGGGCATTACCACCTTTGGGGCCAGCGCACCGGGCAGCACAGTGATGGAAAAATACGGCTTTACGGTGGACAACGTGGTCGAACGGGCCAAAGCCCTGTTAAACAAGTAAGCATCGCTTTTAATCCATTAACCTGAGCAGAAACAACGAAAGGCATGGCGAACTTCCCTTGGTTTGCACATAGAAAAAGCCTTGACAGGCAACAGTATAGATAGACCCAGCCAAGGAGGAGTTCGCCATGTACGCCTACGAAGGATCCCTACTGGAAAATCAAAAAGCCCAGTATGAAGAAGTGCAAGAATTTCTGGAGCGGTACGGATTTGTAGTCGGCGGGGGATGGGAAGTGGATCACGGTTACTTCGACAAAAAGTTAGCGATCGAACCGGGTTATGTCTACTTGCGCATTCCAGCGTTTGTTGAACGGGGCAGTTTTGGTGATCCCAATGCCATTTTGCGCCTGGGCACCCCATTTTTGCTCCGGCATAAATATCAAAGGGGAAATGACGACGACGTCAGTGTCTCGGTGATAAACGCCACCACGAACCAGTTTTCCGAACCCCAAGATCCTGACGCTTCCCTTAGCCCGGAAGAGACAGAGACAGGGCGCGAGGTTTTAGCACGGGTGGAAGCAGCCTACCGCCGCCAATTTTTGCAGTAGGCTATTTGGGCAAGCCTGTGTTGACCGTGTGTCTCTGGTGCAGGTTTGAGATAGCGGACCTTAAGATTTTCCGTCTTAAGGTCTTTCTTTATGCTTCTTTCCTTTATGCTATAATGGGGGCATGAACAGGAGGATGCGTTGTGCAGGAACGGACATTAAAACTTTTAGAGTTTGACAAAATCAAAGACGAGCTGGCCAAGCATGCTGCCTCCACCCTGGGCAAAGAGAAGGTGGAGGAGCTAACCCCCGTTTTTGACCTGGACGTTGTCCGCAAGGAGCAGCAAGCCACATATGAAGCTTTTACCGTCTTGCGCCTCAAAGGCCAGGTGCCTTTCGGGGGCATCCGGGATATCCGTCCCGCTGTAAAACGGGCTATGATCGGCAGCCGCTTGGACGCGGCGGAACTGTTGGATGTGGCCCAAACCATTGCCGGGGGGCGCAAACTGAAACACTTCCTGGAAAAAGTATGTGCGGAGCATGGGGAACTCTCTATCCTGGCCCGCTTAGAAGAACAGATCAGACCGTTACGAGATGTGGAACAGTCCATCAAGTCATGCATCGATGAGCACGGGGATGTGCTGGACTCCGCCAGTCCGGCACTCAAAGAGATCAGGAACCGTATCCGTCACGCTGAACAACGGGTAAAGCGCCAGCTGGAGCAGATCGTCAGAGCGCCGGCCAATCAGAAAATGTTGCAGGAACCTATCATTACCATCCGGCAGGACCGTTATTGCATCCCTGTCAAGGCAGAATACCGCCATCATTTTGGCGGCTTGGTGCATGACCAGTCGGCCTCAGGGGCCACCTTGTTTGTGGAACCGGAAGCTGTGGTGGCCATTAACAATGAGTTGCGGGAAGCTAAACTGCAAGAAGAAAAAGAGATTGACCGCATCTTAACCGGGCTGACCCGGCAGGTTGGTGAAGCGGGCGAGGACCTAAAGAACAATGTACAAGCTCTGGCCGAGCTGGATTTTCTTTTTGCCAAGGCTTACTACGCCCGGAGCATACGGGCGGTGCAACCCCAGCTGAATGACCAGGGATATTTTAAATTGATCAGGGCCCGGCATCCCTTGATTCCGGCTCAAGACGTAGTGCCCACCACCTTTGAGCTGGGCAGAGAATATACCTGTATGGTGATCACCGGCCCCAATACGGGCGGTAAAACAGTGACCCTCAAAACGTTGGGGCTGTTAACCTTGATGGCCTGTTCCGGTTTGTTTATTCCCGCTGAAGAAGGCTCCCATGTGGCCGTGGTCTCCAGCGTCTATGCCGATATAGGGGACGAGCAAAGCATTGAACAAAGCTTAAGCACCTTTTCTTCCCATATGACCCATATTGTGGGCATTTTAGACAAGATGGATGAAAACAGCTTGCTCTTGTTTGATGAATTGGGTGCAGGCACCGATCCCACAGAGGGAGCTGCGCTGGCCATGGCTATCTTGGATTTTGTCCACAGCAGGGGGGCGCTTGTTGTAGCCACCACCCATTACAGTGAGCTGAAAGCATACGCCTACTCAAGACCCGGTGTAATCAACGCCAGCGTGGAATTTGACACAGAAACGCTAAAGCCCACCTACCGCCTCTTGGTGGGGGTGCCGGGACGAAGCAATGCTTTCCATATTGCCCGGCGGCTCGGTTTAAAAGAAGAAATCATCGAAACGGCAAAAAATCTGATCAGCACTGATGATTTGCGCATTGATCATATGCTGGCCGAACTGGAATCCGCCCGCAAGCAGGCTGAAGAAGACCGGCAAGCGGCTGAACGCCTTAAACGGGAAGTGGAAGCCCTCAAGCAATCCCTGGCTAAGAAAGAAGCCCGGTTGGAAAAAGAGAAGGAGCGGCTGATCAGCCAAGCTAAACAACAGGCCGAGCAAAAAATCGAGCGCATGATGAAGGAAGCAGAGCGGATCATGGCCCAGCTGCGCGAGTGGCAGCGCGGGCATCAGGCGGTCAAAGAGCATCAGCTGATCGAGGCCAAAAAAGGATTGGAACAGCTTAAGGAGGCAGCCTCTCAACAGCCGGCAGGGATGGACAAACCCCGTCCTAAACGGCAAAACGGCCAGACCTTCAAGCCAGGCGATGATGTGTATGTGCACACGTTTGGCCAAAAGGGCCAGGTGATCGAAAAACTGTCCGAGCAGGAGTATTATGTCCAATTAGGTATCATCAAGATGAAAGTGAAGGCTAGTGATATGGAGAAAATCAAAACCAAGCAAACGGAACAGGCCGGCATGGCCCGTGTGCAAACCAAAACGGAGACAGTTGGCCTTGAGCTGGATGTCCGGGGGCAGACCACAGATGAAGCGATTGCAGCGGTTGACAAATACCTGGACGATGCCCTCCTTGCCGGTTACCAGCAGGTGTCCATCATCCACGGCAAGGGAACGGGGCAACTGCGTAAAGGCATCCAGGATTTCCTGCGCCGTCACAAGCGAGTCAAGGCGTTTCGCCTGGGCGAAGCAGGCGAAGGGGGCAGCGGCGTGACCATCGTAACCTTAAGTTAGGGCTGGACAGACATGTTTAAATCGGGAGGCTATAGAGGCAATGGTGTTCAAAATCTTGTCCCGCATTTTATTGATCGTCAGCATGGTATTTGTTTTATCAGGATTGATCTATTTGTTCTTTTTTGCCCCTTAAACTTGTTCAATCACATCTTTATCGGGGAGAGCACTTCCGCATAGACGTGCTCTCCCTGATCTTTGTTCTAAATAGTTGATGATATATAACGATTTGCAAAAAAAATAACTTCAAAAATGTTACCGCTTCCACTATAATAAAAACTGGGGAGATGAGGATGTCTTTGAAGGTTGATAAAGAAGGATTAAGCAACTGGCAAAGGGAGGGGATGTGATGGGTGATCAGCAAAAGCCCTGGTTAAAGCATTATCCGCCGGAAATTCCGGCCAGTTTGGAGTACCCGAATGCTGTAGTTCCCGATTTACTCAAGGAGGCCTATGAAAAAAAGCCAGATAATATTGCCATCCGCTTTCTGGGAAAGCAACTGACTTATGCCGAGCTGTATCATGCTGCTGTGGATTGTGCCCGTGCCCTGGTTAAACTGGGGGTCAAACCGGGAGACCGTGTCTCTATCATGTTGCCCAATTGTCCCCAATATGTGATCGCGTATTACGGTATTATGATGGCAGGAGCCATTGTGGTGCAGACCAATCCGTTATACGTGGAACGGGAATTGGAAAACCAGCTTAATGATGCGGGAGCGGAAACCATCATCGCCTTGGATCTGGTATATCCCAAAATTGCGAAAGTCCAATCACGCACACCCTTAAAAAATGTGATTATTACGAGTATTAAAGATTATCTTCCGTTTCCCAAAAATGTGCTGTATCCCTTGGTCGTTAAAAAGAAACAAGGCATCAAGGTTCAGGTCGATTATGGCGAAACGGTGCATCATTTTAAAAAATGGCTGAAAACAGGAAAGGACGTACCGCTCAACGTTTCTCCCTCTCCCGATGAAGTCGCCCTGTTGCAGTATACAGGGGGGACCACCGGCACACCCAAGGGGGTGATGCTGACCCATCGCAATTTGGTGGCCAACACCCACCAGTGCAAGGCGTGGACGTATAAAGCGGAATATGGACAGGAAAGATCTTTAGGCATCGTTCCCCTTTTCCATGTGTACGGCATGACCGTTGTCATGAATGTAAGCATCGCATTGGCCTCAACCATGATTCTTCTTCCCAAGTTTGATGTGGACGACACCTTAAAAACCATCGACAAAGAAAGGCCCACCCTTTTTCCAGGTGCCCCAACCATGTACATTACTATCATCAACCATCCAGATGTAGGCAAGTATGATTTATCTTCCATCAAAGCCTGTCTCAGCGGCTCTGCTCCCTTGCCGGTCGAGGTGAAAAACAAATTTGAGGAACTGACCAATGGGAAACTGGTTGAAGGTTACGGATTGTCTGAAACCTCTCCGGTCACCCACGCCAACCTGATCTGGGGCAAAAACGTAGTGGGCAGCATCGGTATTCCTTGGCCGGATACTGACGTCAAAGTTGTCCGTGAAGACGGCAGTGAAGCCGAAGTCAACGAGATTGGAGAGATAGCGATCAAAGGCCCGCAAGTGATGAAGGGCTACTGGCGGCGTCCGGAAGAAACTGAAAAAACGCTGAAAGAAGGCTGGCTGCTCACCGGTGACATGGGCTATATGGATGAAGAGGGCTACTTTTATATCGTTGACCGCAAAAAAGATATGATTATCGCCGGAGGTTACAACATTTATCCCCGCGAAGTGGAAGAGGTGCTCTATGAACATCCGGCTGTCCAGGAGTGTGCCGTGATTGGCGTTCCTGATGAGTACCGGGGTGAAACAGTCAAAGCCTTTATTGTGAAAAAGGAAGGCAAAGAAGTGACCGAGGACGAGTTAAATGAATATTGTCGCAGTAAACTGGCTGCCTATAAGGTTCCGAGGATCTATGAGTTTCGGAATGAACTGCCCAAGTCGATGGTGGGTAAAGTGTTGCGCCGCGTCTTAACGGAGGAAGAAAGAAAAAAGGTTGAGCAAGACAAAAATCAAAAGCTAGGATCGTAAGGTTTACGAGGTGTTGCGAGCACAGCAGAAATGATTGACAACTCAAGGAGGATACGCTAAACTTGAAGTGAATGAGCAATCATTCATAATCTAGATATACGAGGAGATCAACATGGCCAAAAAAACAGGTGAAAAATACGAGGCAATCATCAATGCAGCAGTAAAAGTAATTGCCCGGCATGGCTATCATCAGGCACAAGTTTCTAAAATCGCTAAAGAAGCCAATGTGGCGGACGGGACCATATATTTGTATTTTGAAAATAAAGAAGACATCCTCATCTCTTTATTTGCTGAAAAAATGGGTAAATTTGTGAAGATGGCCGAACAAAAAATTAATGAACACACCACTGTTGAAGAGAAATTGCGCACTTTAGTCTATATGCATTTTTATCAGCTGGCCAAGGATCCAGATTTGGCTGTGGTCACCCAGCTTGAACTCAGGCAGTCGGATCCGGTCTTGCGTAAAAAAATTAATGAAATTTTAAAACACTATTTGCAATTGATTGATAAAATTATCCACCTAGGGATTGAGGAAGGCACATTTTCCTCCGATATCGATCCCTTACTGGCCAGATATATGATTTTTGGCACGCTTGACGAAAGCGTAACCAACTGGCTGATGAAAGAGCGCAAATATGATTTGCTGTCCAATGTGGAGCCGATTTTACGTCTCTTGTTACACGGGCTGAAACCAGCATAAAACACTAGGGCCCTTTCTCTTTCCTTTTCTCTTTAATTGTTAATTAAAGGCAATGACTTCTAATCCACTCTGATTTTTCGCTATAATAGAAATGGACAGAAGATTATTTCGTCCGTATTAAGTTAAGGGGGGATTTGATGGCTTATCAGTATCTTTCTTTGTCCCGGCAAGACCGGGTGGCGGTGGTCACCCTGAACCGGCCGCCGGCCAATGCACTCAGCCCTGAACTGTTACAGGAGCTTGACAGAGTGTTAACGGAAATTGAGCAGGACTCATCTTTAAAAGTGGTTGTTGTGCATGGGGAAGGACGGTTTTTTGCCGCAGGTGCAGACATCAAAGGCTTTACCGCTATCAGCAGCGCTGAGGAAGCTGAGCGTTTAGCCAGGGAAGGACAGCAAATTTTCAACAGAATGGAAGCGTTCCCAAAACCGGTCATTGCCGTTATCCATGGAGCGGCCTTAGGCGGGGGATTGGAACTGGCCCTGGCTTGCCATATCCGCTTAGCCACCCCTGATGCCAAACTGGGCTTGCCTGAGCTGAACCTAGGCATCATTCCTGGATTTGCCGGCACGCAGCGCTTGCCGCGCATCGTAGGCAAGGGGAAGTCCTTGGAAATGATTTTGACCAGCCAGCCTGTCAGCGGGGAGGAAGCAGAGACCTTGGGCTTGGTCAATAAATGTGTCAGCCAGGATGATTTGCTTAACGAAGCACTGGGCTTGGCTAAACAAATAGCCGAGAAAAGCGCTGTTTCCGTTGCCTATAGCCTTGAAGCGGTGAACTACGGCGAACAACATGGTTTGACCGAGGGCCAGCAGAAAGAGGCTGAACTGTTTGGCCGCGTGTTCACCACAGAGGATGCCAAAGAAGGGGTGCAAGCTTTCTTGGAAAAGAGAAAGCCGGTCTTTAAAGACCGTTAGCATTTTTAAATATTTTGAAACTGACCAAGCGCTCGTTAGATCATGCCTCTGATCGATTGAAACCTAGTAAGGAGGGAACCCGATGAACATCTTAGTGCTGATGAAACGCACCTTTGATACCGAAGAAAAAGTGCACATTGAAAACAACGCCATTGTAGAAGACGGCGTGGAGTTTGTCATTAACCCGTATGATGAATATGCCATCGAAGAAGCGATTAAATTACGGGATGAACATGGCGGAGAAGTCACCGTGCTTACGGTTGGTCCGGCCGATGCGGAGAAAGAGATCCGCACCGCCTTAGCCATGGGGGCTGACAAAGCCATTCTGGTGGAAGATGAGGATTTAAACGCAGATGAGCATACCATTGCCCATATCCTGGCTGCGATCATCAAGGAGCGGGAGTTTGACATTATCCTGGGCGGCAACGTCTCCGTGGACAACGGCGCCGGCCAGGTGGCTGTCCGCGTGGCCGAACTGTTAGACATTCCCCAGGTGACCACGATTACCAAACTGGACATTGACGGCAATACAGCCATTGCCGAACGGGATGTGGAGGGGGATGTGGAAATCGTTGAAGTGAGCCTGCCGGCCCTGTTCACAGCCCAGCAAGGCTTAAACGAGCCCCGTTACCCGTCCTTGCCCGGGATCATGAAAGCGAAAAAGAAACCGCTGGAACGGTTAACCGTGGAAGATCTGAACCTGAACTTAGACGAAATCGGGGCCAAAACGGAAGTGTTGGAGTACTTCCTGCCCCCGGAAAAGAAAGCCGGGCGCATTCTGGAAGGAGAACTGGACGAGCAGGTCAAAGAACTGGTACAACTCTTGCGCGATGAGGCAAAAGTGGTTTAAAGGAGGCAGTGCAGATGGGTAAACATATCTTAGTTTTAGCAGAGACCAAAGGTGGCGCCTTGCGCAATGTCAGTTTGGAAGCAATTGCCGCAGCGAGACAGATCAGCGGTGACGGGCAGGTGACCGCCGCCGTTTTCGGGCCGGACGGGGACCAGTATGCTGAAGAACTGATCCAGCATGGGGCTGACAAAGTAGTGTTGGTCAAGCATGAGGAATTGAAGCAATATACCACGGATGGCTACCGTCAGGCTTTGCTGCAAGTGATTGACCAGCTGAACCCTGACGGGGTGTTCTTGGGCCATACCTCCCAGGGCAAAGACGTCAGCCCGCGTATTGCCGCCAAATTGGGCGCAGGCTTAATCTCCGACGTGACGGCCATCGAACTGGACGGGGATACCCCGCTGTTTGTCCGTCCGATTTACTCCGGCAAGGCCTTTGCCAAGAAAAAAATCAAGGACGGCCTGATTGTGGCCACCATCCGTCCCAACAACATCAAACCGCTGGAGAAAGACACGACCCGCATCACCGAAGTGGAAGAACTGCAAGTGGAGATTAAAGACTTGCGCACTGTGGTCAAAGAAGTGGTCAGCAAAACCTCCGGCACTGTTGACCTGGCCGAAGCAAGCATTATTGTCTCCGGCGGGCGCGGGGTGAAAAGTGCCGAAGGCTTCAAACCGCTGTATGAATTGGCCGAAGTGCTGGGAGGTGCAGTGGGAGCTTCCCGCGGAGCCTGCGATGCAGGGTATTGCGACTATGCCTTGCAAATTGGACAAACCGGTAAAGTGGTCACGCCCGACCTGTATATTGCCTGCGGCATTTCCGGCGCTATTCAGCACTTAGCCGGTATGTCCAACTCCAAGGTGATTGTGGCCATCAACAAAGATCCGGAAGCAGAGATTTTCAAAGTGGCCGACTACGGCATTGTGGGTGACCTGTTTGAAGTGGTGCCCAAGCTGACAGAAGAATTTAAGAAAGTGCTGGCCAAAGCTTAAGGATCTGTAGCCAAGGTTTTGATCTCAAGCTGAAATGGCGAGCTCTGAGCAGTCAGCAGTTGGTTAAAAGGTGAAGGACACCCTCCATATTGATTCCCGGTCCAGACGCACGGGGCAGGATCCTAGCTGCAAATATTTCCTAAGTATCAATTTTGTCACAAAACTTTCACATAACAGTGACATATTTGTCACACATTGTGCCTTACAGTTGAAACTTGTTTTGTAAAATAGCAGATATACAGGTGTATTTTAAATATGGAGGGTGTTAAGGACAATGGATGCCTTGATCTTTTTAGGGGCCTTTATATTTTCAGGGTTTTTCTTTCTAACTATGGGATATCTGTATATGCGCAAGATTGCAGATCTGGAAATTGCAGCTGCTGAACAAGAGCAGAAAGAAGCTGTAAAGCAAGCAGACAAGGTAGCCTGATTAATTCCTTATCTAATCGAATATGACTGATTCATCCTTAACAGTTGCCGTGACAGGCAACTTTTTTCTTATTATTTGTTTAGGTTGAGTCAGTTTTCGAGATTAGGCAGGTTCGGGGTGTTTATGCCGTTGTTCCAGTCTTGGTGGACCCGGTTTCGATCTTTGGGGATCGTAATGATTAACCTGTTGTTGTCATGGTTAACGTGAATCTTTTCTTTGTCAATGGGAAATGGAAGGGGGATAAAGCGCTCCATACGTTGATAGGATTGCTGCCAAAAATAACGCCTCGTCGTTTGGTAATAGAATTCAGCTTCTTCCCTATGGTTCACACTAAGGCGCAGGCCGTGCGGTTCAAGATATACCTTAACCTGCTCTTTGCTTATACTTGGCAGCAGTACGGTTATCTTCAACTCCTGATCGGTTTCGTTCATGTTGATATGAAACATAGGCCAACCTCCTGTTTTACTTGACATTAATCTTGTGGCATTAGTAGTGTATGCGCCTCTTTTTTATTTCGGGTAGGCTGGAACCGGGGGATAAGCCTCTTTAAACTCTTGGGGGTGAATCAACAAGTCCAACTCTGTGATAGGAAAAGGAGGTGGACAAGGGCCTGGTTTTGTTTAAAAACAAAACCGGAGCCTCAGAAAATTGGCTCCGGTTAACTCATTCAGGAGTAGTGTTGATACACCATATCCACATGGGGAATGCCGTCTTCTAAGTAAACATCTGATGTGGTTTTAAAGCCAAACTCGCCGTAAAACTTCTCCAAATAATGTTGGGCTTGGATTTTTATCATAAATTATCCGAGAAGACCCCCACTTTTAAACGAAGTGTAAGTGGGGGATGAATCGGGCACAAACATATATTCCCTATATGAACTGGAAGTGATAAGATTAAGGTTAGGAGGGGGAAG
>NZ_BMKZ01000048.1 GCF_014644735.1 Caldalkalibacillus thermarum
CCCAGTCTGCCAGTTCCTCGTCGCCCTTTAACAATCGCGGCCAGGAAGTGAATTCTCCTCCCTGGATCACCAGCGGATGAGCCAGCCATTTTTTTACACTTTCTTCCGAAAAGCGTGCTTCATGGCGATCCGTCCCCGTTTGACCGTCAAACCGGGCCCACCATAGCCACAGATGCTGCCCGCGCATTGAAATGGATGGGCATGGGGTTCAATATACCCCGGCACAAGGACCTGCTCCTCGTCCAGCTCAATGATCATGGTTTGGCCGTCTACCAGCGGTTCTTGATCACCCACATAGGCGATGCGCTCTCCGGCCAGGTAAATATGGCCTTTTTCCACCTGGCCTGTATAGACGTTTAAATAACAGACATCCTTAAACCAGGCCGTGGCCGGTTCTTTCCGCAGGGAAACATTCAACAGCCGGCGATAGGTTTTGGCTGACATGGGTCTGATACTCATATTATTCCTCCGTTTACATGATCATCGTCAAGGACGCATACCGGATACGCATACCGGACATGATCCTTTCTTTAACCAGCATCCGCTCTTTATGGTACTACTTTAACATATTAAAGCCCGCTGGAACAATATTTTTGTCTTTACCTAACCTTCTCAAGATGTGCTTGCCAAGCATACCATTGTTTTTCTACCTGGACAACAATGCCATCCCAATCTCGATGACTCCGTTTGCCAACGGAGACGGCTGCCCATAGCAATTCTGGCCAATACAGATCACGAAGGCAATGATTTCCAGAATGTCTGCCACAATCAATGGCCTGATACGCCAGTTCCAATTCCATTCGTCCTTTCTGCCATATTCATTAATCAAAACCATATTGAAAAAGTGGCCATCATCAACGGATGGCCACTTGGTTTGTTATTATTATCCAAGCAGTTGCAATACGGATTGAGGCAGTTGATTGGCTTGGGCCAGCATCGCTTGAGACGCTTGAGACAGGATGTTGGCACGGGTAAACTCCATGATCTCACGGGCCATGTCGACATCGCGAATACGAGATTCTGCCGCTTGCAAGTTCTCAGCAGAAGTACCGAGGTTGTTGATGGTGTGTTCTAAGCGGTTTTGAACAGCGCCGAGTTTAGAGCGTTCAGCAGATACTCTTTCAATAGCATTATTGATAATAGTGATTGCTTTGTTTGCAGATTCTGTATCAGAAACAGAGATGGCTTCAACATTTAACGCATTAGCAGACATGTCTGTTAAAGAAAGTTTAATGTTTTGATCTTGGTTTGCACCGATGTGGAAACTTAAACGCTTATCTTCGACAGTGAATGTATCTGCTGTTGATGGATTGCCAGCTCCATTACCCTGTGTAGAAGCGACTCCACGATTAACGGTAACGGAGAATGTTGCACCACCCACAGTTACCTCTTTTGTTAAAATACCATACGTAATGTCGTCTGCTGAAAATTCTACATCTCTTTTCTCATTATTAAATTCAACAGTAAATGTTATTTTTTGAAAGGCACCATCGTTTGCATTAGAGGTAGATTCAGCTGCATAATCTACTTTCTGTGAGAGGCTAACAGTTGAATTCGAAGAAAGTTCACCATCAACAAAACGAAAATGAGTAGCGTGATTAGCGTTATTAGTGTTTCTAACTAATTTAAAAGTGAGATCGCCATTGAGTAATGTCTTGGTGTTAAATTCAGTATTAGCTGAAATACGGTTCAATTCATCAATTAATTGGTTCACTTCTTTTTGCAGCTCTTTCCGGTCAGCTTCAGTGTTGGTGTCGTTGGCAGCCTGAACGGCCAGCTCCCGCATACGCTGCAGAATGGCATGGGTTTCTTGCAGAGCCCCCTCAGCGGTCTGAATCAGGGAGATGCCATCCTGAGCATTCCGCATAGCCTGGTTCAATCCCCGGATTTGAGCGCGCATTTTTTCAGAGATGGCCAGCCCTGCGGCGTCATCTCCAGCCCGGTTAATGCGCAGACCGGAAGACAACTTTTCCATTGCTTTTTGAGCAGCTAAGTTATTTGCCGCTAGCATGCGATGTGTGTTTAACGCAGGGATGTTGTTGTTGATAATCATTTCCTATCAACCTCCGTGTAATTTTTTTTGGAGTCACGTCCTTTCGACTCCTGATGTATTTTTCACCCCCGTTGGGGAGAAAAACCTTTTGTGTAGCTTTCGATGAAGAGCTGTTGTCTCTCTTTAAGGTTGTCTGGCTCCTGATATATTTCTGTTCTTATAACCGGGATCTCTTTAGGTGCATCAATGGCCAGACGAAGNCCATATTGACAAAAATTCTGTTTCCTGCTATGATTATGGACAATTGCAAAGCGGGGAGTGAAAACAGATTGGGTTCCGGTGCAACCAAGGGCAGCGTGGAAGATCAGATCAGCCGCGCCTTAACAAGATGGGAAAAGGAATACCTCGGCAGGGGCTCAATCCTGGTCAAGACAGATATTCTGCGCAATATGATTATTGTCACCCTCAAAGGGGTCCTGACACCAGCCGAACACAAGTTGGCTCAGACCCACGAAGGGCTCTTATCCGTCAAAAAAATCCGTTCAGATCTGATTGAATCTGGACGTCATGAACTGGAAAGGATTGTCAAGGAGATCACCGGAGAAGACGTGGTCAGCTTCCATACCGATGTCAGCACGCGCACGGGTGAGCGGATCATGGTCTTTGTGCTTGGTGATAACCTTGAAAAGAAACTGTTAAACGGTGAGAAGCTTTAATGACCAATGCACAATTGAACATCCATGCGGTTGATCTTCAAAGACCGGTTCACCCGGGGGTTGAAGATAAGCCGGCCATGTTGCCGTTCACATTGCGGAACATAGCCGGCTTTTTATTTTGGGTCGCAGCGACCAGCTGGATATATGCTGGCCAACCAAGAGAGAGACCATATAAGCGGATGGAGAGGAGAGATGACGATGACAGATATTGTCCTGTCCAATCTGTTATCGCCTGCTGTGCTGTTTTTTGCCTTGGGGCTTGTGGCAGCCTTGTTTAAGTCTGACTTGCGCTTTCCCTCTGGGCTTAGTGAAGCGTTAAGCATCTACTTGCTGCTCGCAATCGGCTTAAAAGGCGGACTGGCCTTGTCTCATTATACTTTGGACCAACTGTCTGCCGTTTTGCTGGCCACCCTGTCTTTAGGGATCATTATTCCCATCGCCACCTATTTGATCTGTGCGGCGTTCAAAGTGGACAGACATAATGCCATTGGCTTAGCTGCCACTTACGGTTCAGTCAGTATTGTCACCTACGGTGCTGCCCTTAATTACCTCCATCATGAACATGTTTATTATGAGCCCTATATGAATGCGATGGTGGTCTTGTTAGAAAGCCCGGCTATTCTTGTCTCTTTGTTCATGCTGCGCTGGATGGAGCACAAGCAAAACAACACGGCCACGTACCAGACACCCATGGGGACAACCGCCTCCTCGATGAGGCCATTCTGGCCAGATCCGGCTGTCATCAAAGAAAGCCTACTCGGCAAAAGTGTGTTGCTCATGATGGGCGGCCTCGCCATCGGCTGGCTGGGAGGAGAACGGTTTTATCCTGTTATAGAGCCCTTGTTTATTCACTTGTATGACAGTGTGCTGATCCTGTTTATGTTAAACATGGGGCTTTTGGCTGGTGAGCGTCTGCCTGAACTGCGCGCTTTTGGCTATAAGTTACCCCTGTTCGGTATCATCTTCCCCTTGTTGTATGGGCCTGTTGGGGTTGTGCTGGGCAAATGGGCAGGCTTGTCAACCGGTGGCATGATGCTCATGGGCGTCTTGGCCGCCAGCGCATCCTATATTGCTGCACCGGCGGCTTTGAGGAGTTCAGTGCCGGAGGCCAACCCTTCGGTGTACCTGGGTTTGGCTTTGGGCATCACCTTCCCGCTTAACCTGATCATTGGTTTACCCTTCTATTATTACCTGGCCGTCATGCTATCCTAGACGCTGGCCAAAAAAGCAAGGCGCGTGCCTACGCATGCGTGGTCTGGCTCTGTCTGTTCAGTTCATAAACCTTAAGTTTGCCGTAAACCAATTCCAACAGGGGGGTTGCCAGGCCATGCTTGCGGGCCAGTTGAATAATCCCCATGGATTAACGTTTATTCGCTATGATCTGACTTGTCCAATGCTTTCTGGCCAATATCTTTCCTGTAATGCATCCCGTCAAATGAAAGGGTTGTGAGGACATGATACGCTTTATCCCGGGCAGAGGCAATATCCTGTCCCAAGGCGGTGACGCTTAACACCCGCCCGCCGCTGGTGGCCAAATGCTCCCCTTCTTCTCTGGTACCGGCGTGGAAAATCATGACGTCCTGCTCATCAAGCCATTCTTCCGTGCCGGTGATCACCCGGCCAGTAGGATAAGAACCCGGGTATCCTTCCGATGCGGCCACAACGGTGACAGCAGCGCTGTCGTCCCAGGCGAGCTCAAGCTGGTCCAAGCGGTGATGATAAATGGCCTCGATAATATCCATCAGATCCGTCTTTAAGCGGGGCAGAACCACTTGTGTCTCCGGGTCACCCAAGCGGACATTAAACTCAATCACTTTGGGACCCTCAGCCGTGATCATCAATCCGGCATAGAGCACGCCCTGAAAGGGACGGCCTTCCTCTACCAAGGCTTTGGCGACCGGCTTCAGAATCGTTTCCACCGCTTGATTAATCTGGTGATCAGGAATGTGTGGCACGGGAGAATAGGCGCCCATGCCTCCCGTGTTCGGGCCTTTGTCCCCGTCAAAAACAGGTTTGTGGTCCTGGGCAGCCACCATGGGCACCACCACTTCCCCATCTACAAAAGCCATCAAGGACAATTCTTCTCCCTCGAGGTACTCCTCTATCACCACTTTGGTGCCGGCCTCGCCAAACCTTTTGCCGGCCATCATCTCCTTTACCGCTTGTTTGGCTTCTTTAATGGTCCGGGCGACGACGACACCCTTTCCGGCCGCCAGTCCGTCTGCTTTGACAACAATAGGAGCTTGTTGCTGATCCAAATAGTTGAGCGCCTCATCCAGGTCCGTAAACGTCGCATAGGCACCGGTTGGAATCCCGTACTTCTGCATCAGATCCTTAGCAAAGGATTTGCTGCCTTCAATCAGGGCAGCTGCCCGAGTGGGCCCAAAGATGCGTAATCCCTGCCGGTGAAAAGCGTCCACAATTCCGTCCAGCAAGGGATTTTCCGGTCCGACAATGGTATAGTCGATGCCTTCCTCTTTGACGAAATGGATCAGCTCTTGGACATCGGTCTCCTTGTAGGGGATATTTTCGGCCACCTGGGCCGTTCCCCCGTTGCCAGGTGCACAGTACACCTCACACACCCGGGAACTTTGTTTCAGCTTCCACACCAAAGCATGTTCGCGTCCTCCCTGCCCGATCACCAGGACTTTCATCCGACGACTCCCTCCTTAAAAATCTCCTCCAAAAGGATACTCCTTTAGTGTTTGAAATGGCGCATGCCAGTAAAAACCATGGCGATGCCATGCTTGTTTGCTTCCTGGATGGACTCTTCGTCCCGGATCGAACCGCCGGGCTGGATAATGGCTGTAATGCCTGCTTTGGCCGCCTCTTCCACTGTGTCCTTCATCGGGAAAAAGGCATCGGAAGCCATAACAGCCCCCTGTGCTTTGTCACCTGCCTGCTCAATGGCAATGCGGGCGGCGCCGACACGGTTCATCTGACCGGCGCCGATACCGATTGTTTGCCGGTCTTTGGCCAGCACGATGGCGTTCGATTTGACATGTTTAACCACTTTCCAGGCAAAGAGCAGCTGCTCCCATTCCGCTTCACTGGGCGGCCGTTCCGTCACCACTTTAATCTCCTGTCTGCAAACATCCTGTACATCATCCTCCTGGACCAAGAGCCCGCCTGCAACGGATTGATAGCGGAATGGAACCCGGTTAATCTGGGTTGCCCGGCCCACTTTGAGCAGGCGCAAGTTTTTCTTCTGGGTCAAGATCTCCAGCGCTTGGGATGTAAAGTCAGGGGCAAGCACAATTTCCAAAAACGTCTCAGCCATTTGACGGGCTGTCTGTTCGTCAATGGGGCGGTTGGCGGCCACAATGCCCCCAAAAATAGATACGGGATCAGCCTCATATGCCTTTTGATAGGCCTGGGCAATATCATCGCCAATAGCCACCCCGCACGGATTGGTATGTTTGACAGCCACCACGGCAGGCCGTTCAAATTCTTTCACTAACCCCAAGGCGGCATCAGCATCGTTAATGTTGTTGTACGAAAGAGCCTTGCCGTGCAGCTGCTCAGCTTGGGCAATGCCTGACTCTGCCAAGGGCTGCCGGTAAAAAGCTGCTTGCTGATGGGGATTTTCGCCGTAACGTAAATCTTGCACCTTTTCAAACGTGATCGTCAGTTTCTCCGGGGTCCGTTCGTCCACCTGATTGGACAGGTATTCCGCAATCAAGGCATCATATGCAGCCGTGTGGCGGAAAGCCTTGGCGGCCAGGCGCCGGCGAGTCTGTTCGGTGATCCCGCCGTTTGCATCAAGCTGACGGATGATTTCCTCATAGTCTTCATGGTCCACCACCACGGTGACATAGGCGTGATTTTTGGCTGCAGCCCTCACCATGGAAGGGCCGCCGATATCAATGTTCTCAATCGCCTCTTCAAAGGTCACATCCGGTTTGGCTATGGTCTGGGCAAAGGGATACAAATTCACGACCACCAAATCAATGGGTTGAATGCCATGTTCCTTGAGCTGAGCCAAATGGGACTCGTTATCCCTTACAGCCAAAAGGCCGCTGTGAATGCGGGGGTGGAGCGTTTTGACGCGACCGTCCAAAATCTCAGGAAATCCGGTCACAGCCGAGATGGGGGTCACATTAATTCCCGCTTCACTTAACAGACGGGCAGTGCCACCTGTGGAAATAATCTCGATGCCCCGCTTGACAAGGGCCTGGGCAAAGGGCACCAGACCTGTTTTATCGGAGACGCTGATCAACGCACGTTGAATGGTTGTTTGCGCCATTTCACCTTTCCTCCTTCCAGCACCACCTGTTCAGTTACACAGGCTTTCACAATTTCCGGATAAACTTGATGCTCCACTTGCTGTATTTTGGCCGTTAATGTTTGACGCGTTTCATCAGGATCAAGGGCCACTGCCTGCTGATAAATGATAGGCCCGGTATCCATGCCTTCATCGACAAAATGAATGGTAATGCCGCTGATGCGCACCCCGTGTTCCAGGGCCTGGCCAATGGCATCTTTACCTGGAAAAGCGGGGAGCAAAGAAGGATGGAGATTGACAATCCGCCCTTCATACGGGGCCAGCAGCGTGGGGCCCAACAGGCGCATGTAGCCGGCCAAAACAATAAAATCAATCTGATGTTTTTGGAGCACTTCCAGTATGGCCAGCTCATAGGCGGTTTTGTCAGGATAGTGTCGGGACGGACAGACAAAGGTGGGCACTTTCCACTCTTTGGCCCTGGTCAGCACAAAAGCACCGGGGTTGTTGCACACCAAAAGTGACACATGCCCGTCCTCAAAGCCTGTCTCTTGCCAATTGGCCAGAATAGCTTCAAAATTGGAGCCGTTGCCTGAGGCAAACACAGCCACCCGTTTAGCTCCCATGGTGACCGCCTCCAATATAAACCTCTTGTCTCCCGGTTATGATGCGGCCGATCACATAAGCCTCTTCTCCCATATCCTTCAATGTTTTCAGCACGTCTTCCGTTTCTTCTGGCGAAACAGCCAGTACCAACCCGATGCCCATGTTAAAGGTGTTGAACATATCTTCTTCCGTCAGCTGACCGGCCTCTTGCAACCAGCGAAACACAGGCAACACAGGCCAGCTGCCCTTTTCAATGACGGCAGCGCACGCCGGAGGGAGCATGCGCGGAATATTTTCAATCATGCCCCCGCCGGTGATGTGGGCCATGCCTTTTATGGTAAACTGTTTGAGCAAGGCCAAGACCGGCTGGACATAAATGCGCGTCGGGGTAAGCAGGACCTCGCCTATGGTGCGTCCTGAATC
Source organism: Caldalkalibacillus thermarum (assembly GCF_014644735.1). Lineage (NCBI taxonomy): Bacteria > Bacillati > Bacillota > Bacilli > Caryophanales > Bacillaceae > Caldalkalibacillus > Caldalkalibacillus thermarum. Next base: position 7,961 of record NZ_BMKZ01000048.1, read on the forward strand.
GACGCTGTCCACCACCGTCGTTAACTTCAGCCCTGTTTGGGACATCATTTTCCGCACCAGGGAAAACCCGTTAGAGTGCACCCCGCTGGACGGAAGACCGATCAACATGTCACCAGGAGTGATGCGCTGGCCGGTAATTAATTGTTCTTTTTCTACGATCCCCACGCTAAACCCTGCCAGGTCATACTCTCCTGGGGGGTAAAAACCAGGCATTTCAGCCGTCTCTCCGCCAATTAGCGCACAGCCGGCCTGTAAACACCCATCCGCTATCCCCTTGACGACCGCTGCCACCTGGGACGGGTCAAGGCGTCCACTGGCCAAGTAATCCAGGAAAAACAGGGGTTCAGCACCCTGCACAACGATATCATTGACACACATGGCCACCAGGTCAATGCCCACTGTATCATGCCGCTCAAGCTCAAAGGCCAGCTTCAGCTTGGTGCCCACACCGTCTGTCCCGGACACCAGCACCGGTTGTTGATACCGCTCCCAGGGCAGTTCAAACAGGCCGCCAAAACCTCCCAGGCTGCCCAACACGCCTGGGCGCCTGGTCCTCTCCACATGCCGTTTGATCCGCTCGACTGCTTCATAGCCTGCTTGAAGATCAACTCCAGCTTCCCGGTAAGCTTTGCTCATCTTGTGTCACGTCCTTTTTTAAGCCTCATGATTTTTTAAGCCTCATGATTTTAACACCGTCTCGTGCTCGTCCGTATAGATTTCCGTTGGATACCGTCCTGTAAAACAAGCCAAACAATGGCCCCGGTTGGGCACTGCATCAGAGCGGCCAATGGCCTCCAGCATGCCTTCAATGCTTAAAAAGGCCAGGGAATCGGCACCGATCACTTCCCGGATTTCCTCCACCGGGTGTTTGGCCGCAATCAACTCTTCCCGGGAAGAGGTATCAATGCCGTAATAACAAGGGTGAATGACCGGCGGAGAACTGATGCGCACATGCACCTCCGTGGCGCCAGCTTCCCGCAGCATGTTGACGATGCGGCTGGAGGTGGTGCCCCGTACAATGGAATCATCAATCATGACCACCCGCTTTCCTTCCACCACTTTGCGCACGGCACTCAGCTTCATGCGCACGCCTTGGGCCCTGAGCGCCTGCGTGGGCTGAATAAACGTTCTCCCCACATAGCGGTTTTTAATCAAGCCCAGTTCATAGGGAATCCCTGTCGCTTCCGCATAACCGATAGCAGCCGAGATGCTGGAATCGGGCACTCCTGTCACCACATCAGCTTCCACTGGTGCCTCTTCAGCCAGTTTTTTGCCCAACTGCTTGCGGCACAAGTGGACGTTAATGCCGTCAATGTTGCTGTCCGGACGGGCAAAATAGATATATTCAAAACTGCAGATGGTCCGCTGCGTTTGGTTGGTCAACCTTTCTGTACGCAGACCGTTCTGATCAATTACAAGCAGTTCACCGGGTTCCACCTCACGCAGGTACGCAGCACCAATCACGTCAAAGGCACACGTTTCTGAAGACAGGACATAACCGTCACCCAATGTCCCTAAAGACAAGGGGCGCAAGCCGTTGGGATCCAGCGCAGCCAACAGTTTGTCTTTGGTCATGAGCAAGAGGGCATAAGCCCCTTTGATCATGCTTAAAGCTTCCTTGACAGCCAGTTCAATTTCGTCATACGCAGAGCGGGCGATCAGATGGGCAATCACTTCCGTATCGCTTGTCGTTTGGAAAATGGAGCCCTGCCGTTCCAGGTAACGCTTGATCTGACCGGCATTAACCAAATTGCCGTTATGGGCCAGCGCCATGATGTCTGACCGGTAATTGAACACAAGGGGCTGGGCGTTTTCTATGCGGCTGTCACCGGAAGTCGTATAGCGCACATGGCCAATGGCCCGGTCGCCTTGCAACTGGCTTAAGCGGTCATTGGAAAACACATCCGTGACCAGTCCCATCCCCTTGTGATGCAGCAATTTGCGTCCGTCGGAAACAACGATACCTGCACTTTCCTGCCCCCGGTGTTGCAGGGCGTGCAAACCGTAATAGGCGAGTTCCGGGGCATGGGCATGTCCGTAGATGCCAAACACGCCGCATTCTTCATTCAATTTATCCAGCATCAAATCGTCATAACACATGGGATAGACTCCTTCCATGACTGAGCCAAATCATCCAGAGCAGCGGAAATGACCGGCTCGCCGTTAATGGTGACGGCCAATTTGGGATGTCCGGTGACACGGCCAATCACCTGGGCTTTAACGCTGCGTTGGGTTGCCATTTTCAACAACGGTTGAACATGGTCCTCCGGCAGGCTGACCAATATGCGGGACTGGGATTCGGCAAATAACATTGCCGTGGGGGTTAATTTTGTGTCAATGAACAGCTCTGCCCCCTGCTTTCCGCTCAAACACGATTCAGTGACAGCCACCGCCAGGCCGCCTTCAGACAGATCATGGGCAGAGGAGAGCCAGCCTTGGCGAATGGCGTCCAGGACTACCTGCTGCACTGCCTGCTCCTGATCAAGATCAAGGTGCGGCGGACGGCCGCTGATCTTGCCTCTGACCAATTTCTGCAGTTCACTGCCTCCAAACTCAGCTCTGGTTTCACCCAAGAGGACGATGGCATCCCCTTCCTGTTTAAAGCCTTGGGTGGTGATATGTCCCAGATTCTCAACAAGCCCGACCATACCGACCATGGGCGTTGGGTAGATGGCCTGGCCGCCCGATTCATTGTACAAGCTGACATTGCCAGAAACGACAGGTGTGTCCAGCTTGCGGCAGGCTTCACTCATCCCCTCGACAGCCTGCTCCAGCTGCCAGAAGATTTCCGGATCTTCCGGATTGCCAAAATTGAGACAATCGGTTAAAGCGAGCGGTTTCCCGCCGGAACAGACAATGTTGCGGGCCGCTTCGGCCACCGCAATAGCGCCGCCCACTTTGGGGTCCAGGTAGATGTAACGGGAGTTGCAATCGGTCGTAAGCGCCAGTGCTTTGTTTGTGCCCCGAATGCGCACGACCGCTGCATCAGAACCTGGACTGACCACCGTGTTGGTACGGACCATATGATCATACTGGCTGTACACCCATTCCTTGCTGGCAATGGTGGGAGAAGCAAGCAGCCGGTGCAAGGTTTCGGTATAATCCTCAACCTCAATCTGGTCCGGCTCCATTGCTTGAAACCGCCGATAATACTCAGGCATCTGGGAGGGGACATGGTAAACCGGAGCGTCGCTGGCTAAACTGTCGACCGGAACATCTGCTTTCACTTCCCCTTGGTGGAGCACCCGCAAACGGCGGTCAGCGGTGACACGGCCCACGACAGCACAATGAACCCCCCATTTGGCACAAATGGCCTTAACCTCCTGTTCACGGTCCGGCTCCACCACGAGCAGCATGCGTTCCTGTGATTCGGAGAGCATCATTTCATAGGCGCTCATACCAGGTTCCCGCTGGGGCACAAGATCCAGATTTAACTCGATACCGGTTCCTGCCTTAGAGGCCATCTCCGCACTGGAAGAGGTAAGGCCGGCCGCACCCATGTCCTGAATGCCCACCACCAAACCGGATGTGATCAGCTCCAGGCAGGCTTCCAAGACCAGCTTCTCCATAAACGGATCACCCACTTGCACGGAAGGCCGCTTCGCTTCCGCATCCTCGCTCAGTTCTTCTGAGGCAAAGGTGGCCCCGTGAATCCCATCCCGGCCGGTGCTGGCCCCCACGTACATGACCAGATTGCCGATCCCTTTGGCCACCCCTTTGTGAATCTGTTCATGGTTGATCAACCCGACACACATGGCATTCACTAACGGGTTGCCTTCATAACTGGCGTCAAAGTAGACGTCACCGCCCACTGTCGGAATGCCCACACAGTTGCCGTAATCGGCAATGCCGGCCACCACTTGTTCAAACAGATATTTCACCCGCGGTGAGGACAGCTCGCCAAAACGGAGCGCATTTAAGAGGGCGATAGGGCGGGCACCCATGGAAAACACATCGCGAATAATGCCGCCTACCCCCGTCGCTGCCCCCTGGTAAGGTTCAATGGCCGAGGGATGATTGTGGGATTCCATCTTGAACACAACGGCTTGCCCGTCGCCAATGTCCACAATGCCTGCACCTTCTCCGGGCCCTTGCAGCACATGCTTCCCGGTGGTGGGAAACTTCTTCAGCACCGGCTTGGAGTGTTTGTAGCTGCAGTGTTCCGACCACATGACACTGAACAAACCGGTTTCTGTATAGTTGGGCCGCCGGTTCAGAATCTTCTTGATCCGTTGATACTCCTCATCGGTCAGTCCCATCTCCGCATAAAGGCGTTCCTGCTCAATCTGCTCGGGAGCAGGTTCCAAACTTTTGGTCTTAGTGTTTTCAAACGGTGACATGGCTTCCCCTCCAGGCCTGTAAAATGGATGTAAACAGACGCAAACCGTCCCTTGAGCCGAGCAAATCCTCAACCGCCCGCTCGGGATGGGGCATCATGCCCAGCACATTGCCTGCTTTGTTGATAATCCCCGCAATGTCGCCCACCGATCCGTTGGGATTCTCTTTGTAGCGGAAGACGATTTGGCGGTTTTGTTCAAGTTCGGCCAAGGTAGCTGGATCACAATAGTAATTGCCCTCACCATGGGCAATGGGAATAAAGATCACTTCCCCCTCCATGTAATGGGAGGTAAACGGTGTATCTGTATTAACCACTTCCAAAGGGGTATGAAAACAACGAAATTTAAGACTGTTGTTACGCCTCATCGCCCCTGGCAAAAGGCCGGCTTCCAGCAAAATCTGAAATCCATTGCACACCCCCAACACAAAAGTCCCCCGCTCTGCTGCTTCCTTGACTGCTTCCATCACCGGCGCAAAGCGGGCAATTGCCCCTCCCCGCAAATAATCGCCATAGGAGAAGCCCCCGGGGAGCAGGAGGGCATCATAGGCGGATAAATCAGTCTCTGTATGCCAGACGTACTCGACTTCTTCCTCCAGGATGTCCCTCACCGCATGGTACATATCCACGTCACAATTGGAGCCTGGAAAAACAATGACCGCAAACTTCATGTTTATCCCTCCACCGGCTCAAATTCTGCCTGTTCAATGCGGTACTCTTCGATCACCGGGTTGGCCAGCAGTTTGTCACACATGTGCTTAACCCGCTCCCGGGCCACATCAACACTTTCTGCTTCCAGATCCACTTCCATATATTTGCCAACCTTCACCTCTTGCACCTCTTGGTAGCCTAAGGCGTGCAACGACTTCTTGACCGCTTGCCCCTGGGGATCCAAGACCCCTTTTTTCAAGATGACAAAAATTTTAAATCTATACATTTTGCTCTCCCCCAACTCTGTTCAAAATTTCTTGATAGGCCTCCAACACCCCGCCCAAATCACGGCGAAAACGATCTTTATCCAGTTTCTCTTGGGTCTGGCTGTCCCACAAGCGGCACGTGTCCGGTGAAATTTCATCGGCCAGTAAAAGCTGGCCTTCAGCGGTCAGGCCAAATTCCAGTTTGAAATCGACCAGAATAAGGTCTCGTTCGGCAAAATAACGGCTCAACAGCCGGTTTACCTTCAGGGCCACGCTTTTCATCTGTCCCACCTGCTCCGGCCGGGCCAGACCCAGGACATCAATATGATCTTCATTAATCAGGGGATCACCCAGTTCATCCTTCTTGTAGTAAAATTCCACCACGGGACGGGAGAGCTTTCGCCCTTCCTCCAGTCCCAGACGCTTGGCCATGCTTCCTGCCGCCATGTTGCGCACCACCACTTCCACTGGCAAGATGGACACTTGGCGCACCAGTTGTTCATGGTCTGATAACAGTCGTTCAAAGTGGTTGGCTACCCCTTGGCGGGTCAGGTAAGTAAACAGGGCCGCACTGATCAGGTTGTTCAGTCTGCCCTTGCCTCTTATCGTCCCTTTCTTCTTCCCGTTGAAAGCGGTGGCATCATCCTTATATTCCACCCATAACCGCTTGGGGTCACCCGTGGTATAAACCTTTTTGGCCTTCCCTTCGTATAACAGACCTTCCTTGTGGACACCTTGCTGGTTCACGCTGCCCCGCTCCTTCCCTTGTGATTGCATCCAACGTTTCTGCCGGTTTCCCTCCGCTGTTGAACATTAATCGAGGCCAACCCGCTTAAAGATCAAATCCACATGTTTGAGGTGGTACTCCGGATTGAAAATCTCATCCAGTTCTTCCTGTGTCAGTGTTTGGCGAATGGTCTCTTCCTCTTCCAGCAACGCTTTAAACGGCTGTTCTGTCTCCCAGGCCTGCATAGCCTTGGCTTGCACCAAATCATAGGCCTCTTCCCGCTTTAATCCTTTATTGATCAAGGTCAGTAAAACCCGCTGGGAATAGATCAAGCCAAATGTCCGTTCCATATTGCGTTTCATGTTCTCCGGAAAGACGGTCAGCGTTTCCACAATACGGGCAAAGCGGTTTAGCATATAGTCCAGCAAAATGGTCGCGTCAGGTAAAATAATCCGCTCCACTGAAGAATGGGAAATGTCCCGCTCATGCCATAATGGCACATTATCGTAGGCGGACTGCATATAACCACGCATCACCCGGGCCAGGCCAGTAATGTTTTCCGAACCAACCGGATTGCGCTTATGGGGCATGGCGGAGGACCCTTTTTGCCCCCGGCCAAAAAACTCTTCCACTTCCCGGGTCTCTGTCTTTTGCAGGCCGCGAATCTCCACAGCAAACTTTTCTAGAGAGGTCGCAATCAGAGCCAGCACGCTCAGGTAGTGGGCATGACGGTCCCGCTGCAACGTTTGGGTGGAAATGGGAGCCGGTTTGAGGCCCAGCTTGTCACATACATACTGCTCTACAAAGGGATCAATGTTGGCAAAGGTCCCGACCGCCCCGGACATTTTGCCCACAGCCACTTCTTCCGCTGCCCGCTCAAAACGGGCCAGGTTGCGCTTCATCTCTGCATACCACAAGGCCATCTTCAAACCGAACGTGGTTGGCTCGGCATGGACACCGTGGGTGCGCCCCATCATGACGGTATATTTATGTTCCAGAGCTTTGTTCTTCAACACGTTGATAAAATGCTCCAGGTCCTTGCGTAAAATGGCATTGGCCTGTTTGAGCAAATAAGACAAAGCCGTATCCACCACATCGGTAGAGGTGAGCCCATAGTGCACCCACTTGGACTCCGGCCCTAAAGTTTCAGCCACGGCACGGGTAAAGGCAACCACATCATGACGGGTTTCTTCTTCAATCTCCTTGATCCGCTGGACGTTAATGCGGGCCTTGTCGCGGATTTTTTGCACATCTTCCTTTGGAATATGCCCCAGCTCGGCCCATGCTTCACAAGCCAGTATCTCCACTTCCAGCCAAGCTTTAAATTTGTTTTCTTCTGTCCAAATACGTCCCATTTCTTCTCTGGTGTAACGCTCAATCATGATATTCCCTCCATGTTCCAGATCTTCAAACCTTTAATTTTGGCCAGCGCTTGTTCAAGATCATCAGCGCTGACGTTGAGATGGCCCATCTTGCGTTTCGGCGTGACCTCTTTCTTGCCGTACAGATGCAGTTTAAATGCCGGATCCAGCCTGGGCAGGGCCTCTAAAACAGGAGCAAGATGTTCCCCCAGAATATTAACCATCACCGTTGGCTGAAGGAGTTTGGTATCCCCCAGAGGGAGATTGCACACCGCCCGCACATGCTGTTCAAACTGAGAGGTGGGACAAGCCTGTTGGGTATAATGGCCTGAGTTATGGGGCCGGGGAGCCAATTCGTTAACCAGCAAGCGCCCATCCTCCAGCAAAAAAAGCTCAATGGCCAACAGGCCAACCAGCTGGAAAGCCTCCGCCAACTTCACGGCGATGGCTGCCGCTTCCTGCTTGATTTTTTTGCTGACCCTGGCCGGAGCAATACTTAAGTGCAAGATATTTTCCCGATGAATATTTTCGGCCACAGGAAACGTCCTCAACTCCCCTTGGGGATTGCGGGCCACAATGACGGACAACTCCTTGACAAAAGGCACGAATTGCTCCAGCACCCACTCCCGCTCTGAGATCCTCACCTGTCGTTCGGCCTTAGCCATGTCTTGCTCCGTGCGCAGGACAAACTGCCCTTTGCCATCATAGCCCCCTTCTGCCGTTTTTAACAGGGCCGGATACCCCAACCGGTCCAGCCCGGCATACAGATCATCCGCCGAACGGACTGGTACATAAGGGGCAACAGCCACACCGGCTGATTCAATGGCCGCTTTCTCCCTCAGCCTGTTCTGCGTCGAGTGGAGCAGGCGGTAACCCTGGGGCAAATAACTGTCCCTCTCCAACTCATGGGCCACACGGGCAGAGATATTTTCAAATTCATAAGTCAGCACATCCGCATCACGGGCCAGCTGCCGGGCTCCTTCAATGCTGTCAAAAGGAGCAACGATTTGCTTATCTGCCACCTGGCCGCAGGGGCTGTTTGCCGTGGGATCCAAAGTCACCACATGATAGCCCATCTCCCTGGCACTTAAGGCCAGCATGCGCCCCAGCTGACCGCCGCCTAAAATCCCGATCACGGCTGGAGGCCTGATCACTTTGGATTGTGTGACTGGCGAGATGGTGTGCTGCTCACTCATACTGGGCGAGGTCCGCTTCGGCCAGCACCTGCTGGCGAATAGCCTCTCGTCTCTCCTTTAGCTTGGCTTGAATGGACGGATATTTAATCCCCAGAATTCCGGCAGCAAGCAAGGCGCTGTTTCTGGCTCCGGCTTTGCCGATGGCCACGGTGGCTACCGGCACGCCACCCGGCATTTGCACGATGGACAAAAGAGAATCAAGGCCGTTCAGCGTTGATGTTTTCACCGGAACCCCGATCACCGGCAACTCGGTTTTGGAGGCAATCATGCCTGGTAAATGGGCCGCCCCGCCGGCACCAGCAATAATCACTTCCAATCCCCGGTCCTGCGCTTGCTCAGCATAACGAAACATCTCATCTGGCGTACGATGGGCGGAAACCACCCGCTTTTCATATGCAATCTCCAGCTCTTCCAAAATCATGCAGGCTTCCCTCATGGTTTCCCAATCGGACGTGCTGCCCATGATAACCCCCACGAGTGGTCTGTCCATGTTGACACCTCCGCTTGTGGTTGTGTCTCATCTCCCTACACGATGCACTTAAACGAGACACTGTTTGTTCCTTTTTACTTTTCCCTTCATAAAGCTTAAAGCCCAGACGGGTAGATTTCCTTCAAACTGAGAGAAACCTACCCGCCTGGGCTTTTATCCCTTCGGTGTCATATACCCGGCAGAAGTTCGGCAGGATACATGAACGTCCCTCCAGACAAAGCCAGGTATATCCGGATCGCTCGGACCATCAACTTGTTCCGGGAAAAAGGACAAGAAAAGCCATTTCCCCAGACAAGCCATGGAACCCTAGATCCGCTTTCCCTCGTAGTCCAAAGATTTACGGTCTTTTGGGTAGAGACGATCGAGCCATATTCCCGATCTTATACGAGGTTTGGTCATTATCCAATTGTTCATTGTCAAATTTTATGACAGTTTTTAGTTTAACAAAGGGAACAAAAAATGTCAATGAAAAACGAACATTTTTATCTTCATTTCTGATCAACATTCGCCTTTTGTTCTCCGTTCTGTTTTTTCTCTGCTCTTTCTTCCGCCTTAACGCTTTCTTCTCTCCCAATGGGCCTATAATCTCTTTCAGCACGAAGTTCCTCGATCACTTTTTCATCTACTCCGGGTAAGTTTTCTTCTTGCACAACGGCAAATGACTCTCCTTCTTGTTTGGCTTGTTTTTTCAAGCTTTTCACCCAGAATCCGCCCCGGAAGTGCTGAGGCTCATAAGAAATAATAAAGGCTTTATCATCATAGGCCAGAATGTGATTGTATAAATCCTGCTGGGCTTTGCGCCGGGTCAAAATTTCCATGACCAAACGCTTGCCGTCTCTGCCTTCACCAATCCAGGAAGTGACCCCGTAACCGGCTTCCCGCAAAATCTGGGGCAAAGGGGAGTTGTGGCAGTTGCTGATCACTTTAACCGTGACATACCCCAAAGCCATCTTTTCTTCTATTTTGCTGCCGGCCAGGACTCCCAGGGCAAAGCCAACCGCATAGGCGATCAAATTTTGAATCTCATTTAAGTTTTCCAACACCAGGCCCAAACCCACGACATAAATCAGCACTTCGATTGAGCTGATTGCTGAGGCCAGGTATTTCTGGCCTTTTAAGGTCAAAATCATACGGATCGTAAAGAAAGAGACATAAATGACATTGATCAGCAAAATGATCAGCACCATCACCATGGCTGAATCCTCCATGACCAAAAACTCTATGTAGGATACTGCTTTTCAGTGATTCTGTCAATCGGTTAAAACTGGTACGGAGTATCAGCCAAGCTCATCTTCCCCATTCTCATCCTCCACATCAAACAAACCGTCATGTTCAACCTGCTGACCGTTTACGCCCAGCATCCGTCTTATTCGTGCTGAAGAGGTGATCAGCCAGTGGTGAAACAGTTCCTTTTGCTCCTGGGGAGTTAGAAAATAGGCATCTCCCACAAGCTCCCGGGCCCGCTGGGTGGCCTGATGCAACGTAATCGCTGCCGCTACGGAAATATTCAAACTTTGCACAAAGCCATACATGGGAATGATAAAGTTGCCGTCAGCCATTTCCAGGGCTTCCTCCGTCACACCATCATGCTCGTTGCCAAACAAAAATACGGTGGGTTGGCTTAAATCCACTTCAGCCAGGGGAACGGCATCAGCACCCAAATGGCTGGCCAATACCTGGTAACCTCTCTCCTGCGCCGTTTTGATCGCTGCTTCAATGGTGGGTTGCCGCTCAATGGTTAACCACTTGTGCGCACTCTGAGTCACTTTCCGGTTGGGACTAAACGGTGCACGGCCCACCACAATGGAAACGTTTTGCACGCCAAAGGCATCGGCGGAACGGAGCACAGCTGCCTGATTATGCCCGTCGTCCACGGCTTCCAACAGCACAGCAATGTGGCGGGTGCGCTGCTTTAAAACCTCATACATCCGCTTCAGCCGCTCAGGCCTTAACGTTTTCCATACCAGATCATCTTTTTCGGTTAAAAATCCTTCACTGATCAGTTGCTTGACGATGTCCCCTTGCTGATATTCTCCCATACCATCGCCTCCTGTACGGTCATGCTAGATATTCTCGATCTGCCAGTCGATTTCTTCAACCCCTATTTCCTTCAGAAACTTGTTGGTCTTGGAAAACGGCCTGCTGCCAAAAAAGCCTCTGTTGGCCGAATACGGACTGGGATGGGGTGATTCAATCATGTAATGATGGGGAGAGGTAATCAGTTCTTTTTTGGCCTGGGCATTCCGTCCCCACAGGATAAACACGACGGGCTGCTCCCGTTCATTTAACGTTTGGATCACCTTGTCCGTAAATGTCTCCCATCCTTTTCCCCGGTGTGAATTAGGTTGGCCCTGACGGACGGTCAGCACAGTGTTGAGCAGCAACACCCCTTGCCTGGCCCACTTCTCCAAACAGCCGTTATTGGGAATATAGCAGCCTAAGTCATCATGCAACTCTTTAAAAATGTTTTGTAAAGAAGGCGGGGGCTGCACACCGGGCTGGACAGAGAAGCTGAGGCCGTGGGCTTGCCCTGGCCCATGATAGGGATCCTGCCCTAAAATCACCACTTTGGTTTCGGCATATGGCGTATAATGCAAGGCATTATAAATGTCGTACATATCAGGGTAAACCACTTGCGTGCGGTACTCATGGATCAAAAACTTCCTCAACCGCTGATAATACGGTTTTTCAAATTCCTGTTCCAACAACGGTGACCAGTCGTTTTTCAGAATCCCCATAAGCAACACCCTGTGTTCTCTGTGACATACTCCCACCACCTGCGCTAATGCTTAGAAGTGGGGGTCTTCTCGGAATTTTATGATAAAGCCTTCCGATTTTCAGCAAAAGAAAAAACCCTGCCTGGCAACGACCTACTCTCCCAGGGGCTTTCGCCCCAAGTACCATCGGCGCTGGAGGGCTTAACTTCCGTGTTCGGAATGGGAACGGGTGTGTCCCCTCCGCTATCGTCACCAGACAGAGTTTGAACATGATGGTGCTTGTTGCACCTTCAA
>NZ_BMKZ01000049.1 GCF_014644735.1 Caldalkalibacillus thermarum
CGTTCATGAGAGGCTTTAATAATAAACCGCATCCTTTTCACCTGCCAGGTGGGAGAGTCTGATTATACTTATTCCCATTGTACCAAAGCAGGTGAGGGATTAATAGATGAATCCTCACGGATTCAGGGTCTTGTTTTAGTCATTCATTTTTTTCCAAGTGTCGATGACGATGGGGTGAGCGAATGATCGACCTGCACAGTCATATCTTACCCGGTGTTGATGACGGGGCCCAAAGCTTAACGGACAGCTTCGCCCTGGCCAAAGAAGCGGTCAATAACGGCATCACCACCCTGTTTGCCACCCCCCATCACTTAAATGGTGTGTATACCAATCATAAGCAAGATGTGTTGGATCTTGTCGATTATTTGCAAGCCGAGATTGACAAACAGGGCATTCCCTTAACGATTCTTCCTGGACAGGAAGTCCATATCTACGGGGAGATCGTCAAAGACTTGCAGTTGAACACCTTGCTAACTTACAATGATCAGCAAAAATATCTGCTGCTGGAATTGCCTTATGACCATGTTCCTGCCTTTGTTGACAGAGTGATTTACGAGATTCTCTTGCAGGGCATTATTCCGATTATTCCCCATCCTGAACGTAATCGGAAGATTCGGGAACATCCGGATCTTTTGTACAAGATGGTCAAGCAAGGAGCCATGTCCCAGATCACGGCAGCTAGCCTGGTCGGGAAGTTTGGCTTTGAGGTACAGAAGTTTTCTTTGCAATGCGTTGAGCATGGCTTGGCCCATGTGATTGCCTCAGACGCCCACCGGGCAGGAAAGCGTGGTTTTTACATGCAAGAAGCCTATCAGGAGCTGGATCGGCAATTTGGTTCCCAAGTGGTGTACGAGTTTAAACAGACGGCAGAGAGGATTGCAAAAGGACAGGAAGTCTATGTTGAGCCGCCCCAGCGGATTCAAAAGAAACGGTCCTGGTTCAGTTTTCTGAAACGGAGGTAAGGAGATCCATTAAGACGTATTAACCAGGCTAAGAGTCTGGTAAGAGCCTGGTATGAAGATAGATGGGTAATGCCTACTGTACCCTTATCACTGTAGGCACTCGGCCACGCTGTGGGTTGGATCCGGGCGGGTTCAACCTTAGGCGCAAGTCGCCAAGGGTGTGGTTAGGGGAGTATAATCCCTAAAAAGAGCCTTTAGTTATGTTGCTTGGTTAAGCAGTATAACTAAGGGCTTTTTAAACTTTTTGGCCTGCATAGCTATCCTTATAGGAAATACGATTGAGAGGGGCGGTTTATATTGAAAAAAGTACGTAAAGCCATTATACCGGCAGCCGGACTGGGGACCCGTTTCCTGCCTGCGACAAAAGCCATGCCTAAAGAAATGTTGCCCATTGTAGACAAGCCAACCATTCAATACATCGTTGAAGAAGCCGTAGCATCGGGCATTGAAGATATTATTATTGTCACCGGTAAAGGTAAACGGGCCATAGAGGATCACTTTGACCATGCCTTTGAGCTTGAGCAAAACCTGCTTAAAAAGCAAAAGTTTGATCTGTTAGAAGAAGTACATCACGCATCAAATTTGGTTGACATTCATTATATTCGTCAAAAAGAGCCAAAAGGTTTGGGTCATGCCGTATGGTGTGCAAGAAAATTTATTGGGGATGAACCGTTTGCTGTTCTATTAGGCGACGATATTGTTCAAGCGGAAACGCCTTGTTTAAAGCAGTTAATGGATGAATTTGAGAAAACACAATGCTCGATTATAGGTGTGCAAACTGTACCGGAGGATCAGACTCACCGTTATGGGATTGTGGAGTTTTCTTCGCAAAAAGGAAGGATGTATGAGGTTTACAATTTGGTGGAAAAGCCTCCAAAAGGTACGGCATCTTCTAACCTGGCGATTATGGGCAGATACATTTTAACCCCTGAGATTTTTACGTACTTAGATAAGCAGGAAATTGGTGCCGGCGGTGAAATCCAGCTTACAGATGCCATTCAAAAATTAAATCAGGTTCAAAAAGTGTATGCTTATAACTTTGAGGGCAAGCGATATGATGTGGGGGAGAAGTTGGGTTATATTCAGACTACAATTGAGATGGCTCTTCAGCATGAAGATTTAAAGTATGATTTATTGAACTTCTTAAATCATATTGTTAGATCTGAAATGGTTGAAAGGAGATAAAAATGCCTCAAAGTAAGTTAGATTATAATTTATCCCCGACAGAGCGATATAGTACAACGAGATTGGCACAACCGTCAATATTATTTTTAACGGTAAAAAGATCGATCGACATTATAGGCAGCATTGTGGGACTAATTGTTTTTTCGCCTCTATTTTTATTGTTAAAGATTGTATACATGTTCGGTGATAATAAGGGTCCGTTGCTTTTTAAACAGAAACGAGTGGGTAAAAATGGGGAATCGTTTTATATCTATAAGTTCCGGTCAATGATTGTGAATGCAGAAGAACGCCTTAGATCTGATCCCCAGTTATACCAAAAGTACATTGAGAATAACTATAAACTTGATCCCGAAGAAGATCCCAGGATTACAAAGGTTGGCAAATTTATAAGAAAGACAAGTATCGATGAAATTCCTCAGTTTATCAATGTATTAAAAGGAGAAATGAGTTTGGTTGGCCCGCGTCCTATAGTTGAAGAGGAATTGAAGGAGTATAAAGGAAGAAAAAGGGATGATTTTTTATCTGTTAAACCTGGAATTACTGGGTACTGGCAAGTAAGTGGGAGAAGTGAAGTGGGTTATCCAGAACGAGTAGATCTTGAGCTTTATTATGTGTATAATCAATCGTTGCTTTTTGATATAAAGATAATCCTTAAAACAGTTTTAATCGTTTTATTGAAGAGGGGGGCATATTAGAAACAGTAAGCGGTATAATTATTAGATTGTGGAGGTACTTCATTAATGTATGATTATCTTATTGTTGGAGCAGGTTTATTTGGCTCTGTGTTCGCATATGAAGCAACTAAGAGAGGAAGTAAGCGGAAGGAATGATTTGGGATTTAATGAAATGGTTGAGCTAGATTTGAAATATATTCAAGAGCGATCAATTTGGTATAAAATAAATGATCAGGGAATTTAATGAGTGAAAATAGATATTTACTTACTATTCACGAAGTTTATGATAATTAAAACTGGATATTAAAATCCTATTGAAAATGATATGGATGGTTCTAACAAAAAGAGGGTCTTATTAATTGTATATTTTGAAAACTAATAATGAAAGAGAGAGGTTAATTATGGAACTTACAAATAAAACAATATTAATAACTGGTGGAACCGGGTCTTTTGGAAAAAAATTCGTCTCGAAAATTCTTAACTACGACGTTAAAAAAGTGATTGTCTTCAGCAGGGATGAATTAAAACAATTTGAAATGGCACAAGAGTATAATGACCCTAGATTAAGGTTCTTTATTGGCGATGTCAGAGATAAAGATAGGTTATACCGTGCCTTTGACGGGGTAGATATTGTTGTTCATGCAGCGGCAATGAAACAGGTTCCAGCTTGTGAATATAACCCTTTTGAAGCTGTCAAAACCAATATTCATGGTGCCCAAAATATCATTGAAGCGGCTATTGACCGGGGTGTAAAACGGGTTATTGCCTTAAGTACAGATAAAGCTGCAGCACCAATCAATTTATACGGTGCCACGAAATTAGCCTCGGACAAGTTGTTTGTAGCAGGGAATTCTTATGTTGGGGATAAGGAAACAAGATTTGCTGTTGTTCGGTATGGTAATGTCGTGGGAAGTCGGGGAAGTGTTGTTCCGCTCTTCAAAAAAATGCGTCATACCGGTGTATTACCTATTACAGATAAGCGTATGACCCGATTCTGGATTACCCTTGATCAAGGTGTCCAGTTTGTCATCAACAGTCTTCAAAGAATGCGCGGAGGGGAAATCTTTGTGCCTAAGATTCCAAGCATGAGGGTGATCGATTTGGCCAAGGCTATCGCCCCCGAATGTCGTATCGAATATGTCGGCATCAGACCTGGTGAAAAACTACACGAAGTCATGATCACGGAAGATGATGCCCGCCGCACAATAGAATATGATAATTACTATGTGATTCAGCCGGAATTTCCTTGGTGGAGAAAAGAATATACCAACGGAGGAAGGCCATTACCAGATGGCTTTTCCTATAGCAGTGATAAGAACGATTGGTGGCTGTCTGTAGAAGAGTTAAAAGCGTTACTTGAAGACAAAGAAGTCCAGGCCGTAAAATAAAGGCTGCTTCACAGGAAAGGGATGTTTGAATGAAAAAATTAACCTCAGATACAACAAAAGAGAACAAGCGGTTTTTACCGTATGGCCGACAAAGCATTGATGAAGAAGATATTCAAGCGGTAATCGAAGTGCTAAAAGGAGATTATCTCACCACCGGTCCTACGCTGGCCGAGTTTGAAAAAGCCGTAGCAGACTATGTGGGTGCAGAATATGCTGTGGCTTTTTCTAATGGTACAGCAGCTCTGCATGCAGCCTGTTTTGCGGCTGGCATACAAAGCGGAGATGAAGTGATCACCTCTCCGATCACGTTCGCCGCCAGTGCCAACTGTATTCTCTATCAAGGTGGCAAACCGGTATTTGCAGATGTGGATGAGCGGACATACAATATTGACCCTGCTGAAATTGAGAAGAAAATTAATTCAAAAACAAAAGCCATTATCCCAGTTGATTTTACGGGCCAACCGGCTGAATTAGATACAATCCTGGAGTTTGCCCAAAGGCATAATCTCGTGGTGATTGAGGATGCTGCACATGCTTTAGGAGCAGAATACAACGGGAAAAAAATTGGTTCAATCAGTGATATGACCATGTTCAGCTTTCACCCCGTAAAGCCCATCACCACAGGTGAAGGCGGTGTCATTACCACCAATGATAAAGATTACTATGAGAAGCTGGTCCAATTCAGAACACACGGGATTACCAGGGACCGATCAAAGCTTAACGAGGATCATGGCCCGTGGTATTATGAGATGCAACTTTTGGGTTATAACTATCGCATGACAGATATTCAAGCAGCTCTGGGACTCAGTCAACTCAAGAAATTAGATCGCTTTATCACGCGTCGCCGGGAGATTGCAACAGCATATACGGAAGCGTTTGGTGACATACCTGAACTTGTGACACCTTATCAGAGTCCACTTAGTCAATCAGGTTGGCATTTATATGTCATCCGTCTAAAGCTAGAAAAGCTAAAGGGATCGCGTAAAGAAATTTTTGAAGCATTGCAAAGAGAGAAAATAGGGGTTAATGTGCATTATATACCAGTCTATTATCATCCCTATTATCAGAAGCTGGGTTATCAAAGAGGATTGTGTCCAATAGCTGAAAAAATCTATGAAGAAATTATTACACTGCCATTATTTCCGGCTATGACGGATTCAGATGTACAAGAGGTAATACGAGCTGTCAAAACAGTGGTGAAAAACTATGCAAAATAAAGGTCAAAGCCATCAAAATCCTAATGTTGTTGCTATTATTCAGGCACGGATGGGTTCTACCCGTTTGCCTGGTAAGGTATTAAAAAAAGTATTAGCTAAACCTCTCCTTGAATATCAAATTGAACGATTAAACCGTTGTAAACTGATTAATACCCTGGTGGTCGCAACCACAACAAAACAATCCGATAATCCCATTGTTGAATTATGTAACCAATTAGGCGTGAACGTTTTTCGCGGATCGGAAGAAGATGTGCTTCAACGTTACTATGATGCCGCCTGTAAATATAAAGCTGATGTAGTAGTTCGCTTAACAGCAGATTGTCCCTTGATTGATCCAGAGGTTGTTGATAAGGTTATCTCATGTTATCTAGAAAACCAAGAGCAATATGATTACGTATCTAATACATTGATACGAACTTATCCCCGAGGCCTTGATACGGAAGTTTTTTCTTTTCAGGCTTTAAAACAAGCGCATCAAGAAGCACATGATCCTCAATACCGGGAACATGTTACGTCATACCTGTATCTTCATCCGGAAAAGTTTCGTCTGTTTAATGTTTCTCATCCCATAGATTACAGCCACCACAGGTGGACGGTGGACACCGGCGAAGATTTTGAACTGATCCGCAGGATCATTGAGCACTTGTATCCACAAAACGCCATGTTTAAAATGAAGGAAACAATAACTTTATTGGAATATAAACCGGAATGGGCACTGATTAATGCCCACATTGAGCAAAAAAAAATCAATCAGGAATGAAGAACCTATGAATATTGCTATTAGGGTAGATGCCTCTTTAGAAATGGGGACTGGCCATGTCATGCGTTGTCTGACATTGGCTGAACTATTAAGAAACAAAGGAGCATCACTATATTTTATTTGTAGGCTTCTTAAGGGAAACCTAGTAGAAATCATTCAAGCAAAAGGCTTTAAAGTATACACACTTCCTAAGCCATCTCAACATCAAATTGTAAAGAAACTAAATAACCATTCTCATTGGCTAGGCGTTGATTGGAGAGTAGATGCTGATGAAACTCTCGAAGCTATACAAAAAAGTAAAAAGAAAATGGATATATTAATCAGCGACCATTATGCACTTCAGAAAGAATGGGAGCAATATTTAAGACCTATTGTTAAAAAGATTATGGTTATTGATGACTTGGCCGACAGGCCACATGACTGTGATTACTTACTAGACCAAAATTATTATCAAAATATGTTTATTCGATATAAAAATTTAATACCACCTCAATGTAAAGTTTTCCTTGGACCTAAATATGCTTTATTACGTAAAGAGTTTTTACAAGAAGCAAAACAGCTAAGAAAAAGAGATGGGAGCATTAAACGTATTTTGATTTTTTTTGGTGGCAGTGACTATCACAACATGACTGAAAAGGCACTTAGGGCTTTGTTGAAACTAAAGAAAAAAGATATCGTTATAGACATTGTAGTTGGACAAAATTATTTATATCACCAGAAGTTGAAAGAACTGTGTTTTAAATTTAAATTTATAAATTATCATAGACAAGTTAATAATATAGCTCAATTAATGAACATGGCAGATTTATGTATTGGAGCAGGAGGAATAACAACTTGGGAACGCTGTTATATGGGTCTCCCAACCATTCTTATATCGGTGGCGAAGAATCAAGAATTAATTGCTCAAAATTTATCCCAGGCTAAAGCGGTTATGTATTTAGGATCTTATTTGAATGTAACTCAAGAAAAAATTTTAAAAACAGTACTTTACCTAATTAAAAACCCACAGGAAGTCAAAGAACTGAGTAAACGATCTAAAGAGATAATTGGAAATGAAAGAAATGGTCTAGATATGTTATCAGATATACTATTAAATGAGAGGGAGATAGCGAAGAAAGAATGAAATGTAAGCTAAGACCATTAACCCCTAAAGAACTCCCATTAATTTTAAATTGGAGAAACTCAGAACGAGTTAGAAAAAATATGGTAAACGACCATATCATATCAATGCATGAGCATTTACAATGGTTTAGAAAAATACAGAACAAGGGTTCTGAATGTTACCTTGTCTTTTATATTAACGAAAAACCAATTGGATTAGTCTGTTTCAATAAAATTGATGATAATCACCGTCATTGTATGTGGGGGTTTTACGTTGGTGAAGATAACGCCCCTAAAGGTTCGGGACTGGCCATGGGCTATATGGGATTAAACTATGCCTTTGAACAAATTTATTTAAATAAAGTATATGGTGAGGTATTATCTTATAACCAGATCAGCAAAAATTTCCATATCAAACTTGGTTTTGCCAAAGAAGGTAAGTTTAAACAACACATAAGGAAAGGTAACAGGTATATAGATGTGTATAGATTTGGGTTATTAAGAAAAGAGTGGCGAAGCAAAAGAGCAATCATCCGCACAGAGTTAACTAAAAAAGGTTTCAATGTAAAATAATATCTGTTTGGGAACTTTGGATTTTTTTAAATGATATTTTTAAAGTAATATAAGCGATATGTTATTACACTCAACTTTCGCAGACAGAAACACCGAGTAAACCCTTGATATAATTGGGCAGACTCGACAAAAACTGATCGAAAAGCTCTTGAAACTTCTCTTCCGTAAGAACTAGGAATTCCCGTACCGCAGATTTAAATAGTTCGATCAAAAGCAACAATGCAGAAGCAAATTTGATGTCCTCCATTTCGTCACAACAAAGGGAAAAGAGCTCTCCCAATGTACGGGGATCCTGGCTTTCTCTCGATTCCACCGCCAAGAGTATGTACCGGGCAAAAACGATGCTGGTATGGGCAAACATCATGTCATAGGAACGGCCTTGAAATTCTTTGGCCAGCCGGAGATATGACTTGGTAATCTTGAAGAAAACTTCAATATCCCAACGTTTTCCGTAAATGCGGATGATCTCTTCATCAGGCAAATGGACATCCGTGGTCAGAAGGGCCAGCCAATTTCGGCGGCGGTTACGGTCCCGGACAAAGACAATCTTGGCAGGAATCTCTTCCCCTTGTTCATTGCAGCCTAATGTGACGATGATGGAAGCGAGAATTTTGGCTTTACCGCGTTTTTTGTGAACGGCTTTGTACAAGGCATTCAGGTTCCATTTTTGCCCGTTATACCCGTAGTACACCCTGGGCATTCCTTTCAACATACAAATCACATGGATCTTTTGCTCAAGCACTTTCATAATCGTGGAAGGGAAACTGAACCAACTATCGAACAAAACGTAAGGCCTCATCCGAGATCCATAAAATCCTTAGAGCACCTTGCAAGATGGCGAGGTGCTAATATTGGGGTTCATGCTGCGGAAGCCTTTATGATTGGGCGGCTAATCCGTTAAAAGGATATGTCTATATGACTCATGATCTAGAAAACTTAAATTGTATATACTAGATCACTAAAAAGTGCTTTTTTAAAGAGAGGGGATATAAAATGCAAGGAATTAATCTTGGTGGTAAACTGGTCGGGACAGGACATCCTCCTTTTATTATTGCTGAGATGTCAGGAAACCATAATCAATCATTAGAGCGGGCCCTGGAAATTGTTGAAGCAGCAGCAAAGGCGGGGGCACATGCCTTAAAATTACAGACCTATACTGCTGATACCATGACTTTAAACCTAGAGCATGGGGACTTTTATATTGACGACCCTAATAGTTTATGGAAAGGACAATCATTGTATAAACTCTATCAACAAGCCTATACCCCATGGGAATGGCATAAGCCTATCTTTGACCGTTGTAGAGAGTTAGGGCTAATCCCTTTTAGTACGCCCTTTGATGAAAGTGCAGTGGACTTTCTTGAAGAGCTTGACGTTCCCTTTTACAAAATCGCCTCGTTTGAAAATAATGATATTCCCTTGATTAAAAAAGTGGCTGCAACTGGTAAACCCATGATTATTTCAACAGGCATGGCCACAGTAGCTGAACTTGATGAAACAGTGAGAACAGCCAGAGAAGCTGGTTGTAAGGACATTATATTATTAAAGTGTACAAGCACTTATCCCGCTTCACCGGAAAACAGTAATATAATAACAATCCCCCATATGCGTCAACTCTTTAATTGTGAGGTGGGATTGTCTGACCATACTCTGGGAGTTGGGGTAGCCGTTGCCAGTGTGGCTTTAGGGGCAACTGTAATAGAGAAACATTTTACGTTGTCAAGAGCCGATGGAGGAGTCGATGCAGAATTCTCCCTCGAACCACATGAGATGAAGATGTTAGTAGAGGAGACAAAGCGGGCATGGGAGGCTTTGGGAAGAGTAAAATATGGTCCAACAAAACAAGAACAGGCATCTATGAAATTTAGACGCTCACTCTATGTAGCCCAAGATATGAAAGCTGGAGAAGTGTTTACAAAAGAAAACTTAAGAGTTATCAGACCAGGCTATGGATTACCACCTAAATATTATGATCAATTACTGGGCAAGAGGGTTAAAAAAGATGTTAAAAAAGGGACTCCTGTTGGATGGGATTTAATAGGAGGATAGTGAGCGGATCATAAAAGATGATAAAGAAAAGCTTCGTCAACATTAGCCTGCGTGGGGTAACACTGGTTAGCAAGTTTTTATTACTTTTTTATATGGCTAAAGTGTTAACTCCGGCAGAGCTGGGAGAGTACGGTTTAATAACTGTTACAATTACTTTTGCAATCTATTTATTAGGAATGGATTTTTATATTTATAACACTCGGGAAATATTATCAAAGGATCCAAAAGAGTGTATACCCTTGATAAGGGATCAAATCGTTTTTCACGGTATTGTATATGCGGTAGTTATGCCGTTATTATTAATCGTTTTTTTACTAAACATTATACCGTGGGAATATATTGTTCTATTTTACTTAATACTAACAGTAGAGCATTTGTCACAAGAAGCATATAGGTTATTAATTACGTTATCTAAGCCAACATATGCTAATGTTGTACTATTTCTGAGGAGTGGGGCATGGGCTTATAGCATTATCGTTTTAGCCTTTGTTAATAAGGATATAATGGGAATTAAATCATTATTATTTGCTTGGTTATTAGGAGGGATTAGTAGCTTATTTGTGTTCCTTATTGTTCTCAAGAAAGAAATTAAGTTTGAGTGGGGACCGGTTATAAAAAAAGAAATAGACTGGAAATGGATTAAAAAAGGTTTTGTTACTTCGTTACCGTTTTTTTTTGCATCTATTACTCTAAAAGGAGTAGAGTTTGCAGACCGATATTTTTTAAAAATATTTCATGGCAATGAGGCAGTAGGAATTTACACATTTTATATGAGTATTGCAAATGTGCTCCAAGTTTTTGTTTTCACGGGAATTATATCGATACTGTACCCTAATATTATCAAGGCTTATCAAGATGGTGAATATGCTAAGTATCAGCGTTTAATGAAAAAAATGGGTTTTACATCAATACTCAGCTCCATCGGGCTTATTATAGTTTTGCTGATAGTTATCTATCCTATATTGTTATTTGTTGATAATGCGATTTATAACAATTATATTTGGTTATTTGTGTTTTTGTTAATTGGTATAACGTTAAATGTAGCAAGTCAGATTCCACATTATGCATTGTATGTAAGACGAGAGGACAAAGCCATCTTGCTTAGTACTATAATAGCATTTTTAGCAGTCATTATTTTTAACTTTATTTTGGTACCAACATTTGAAGTTTATGGAGCAGGGATTAGTACAATAATAGGAATGTTAATGTTAATGTTTATGAAACTTTGGTTTGTAAGGAGAAGACAACGATGAACATTGGTTTTATTGTAAGCAATAATAAAACAATTTTTTTCTATCAAGTTGCTAAAAAACTAGAATCATACGGTTATAAGACATGGTGGTTATCACCAAATAAATATTGGGCTAAATGGTTACAAGATCATGGAGTTCCAAAGGAAAGAATACTCGATATTACGGATTTTGGACAAGAATGGGAATCAAAATATAAACTAGGTTTAAACGAGAGAGATAGCCACGATTTACATGAGCTCGAAAAAGATTATACATTAAATATTAACAATTTGATTTTAATGGATAGATTATTGTCTAGAAAAGAATATGAATATGCTTTATCTTATTTGTTAGTTTGTAATAAATACATAGAAAAGTTTCTATTGGAAAATAACATACAAGTGGTATTTTATGAAGCAACTTGGGCCATTGAATTGTTAACAGTAATGATTTGTAATAAAATTGGAATAATTGCTTGCTCACCACATACAGTTAGAATTCCAGATGGAAGATTTGCTTTTTTTGATGGGTACTTGCAATCAGAAATTATCCATATTAGAAATCCAGATGATAAAGATAGGGTCCAAGCAAAAAAATACTATAAGGAATTCCTAAACAAAAAACCAAAACCAAAATATTGGTATTTAAATAATAAAACTCCTTCTCTAAAATTTAGCTGGTTTATAAAACTTTATAAACATATTATTCTGAGTTTAAAGGGACAAAATAAATTTGATGAGACATATTTTGGTATTAAATGGTTAATTAAAAATAGAATACGAGAAGTTAAAAATGCCTGGTTACTTAAAGTTAAGAACCCATTTGAACAACCCAACTTAGATGAACCTTATATTCTTTTTACACTACATAAACAGCCTGAAGCCTCAGTGGATGTCTTGGGCTCATATTATTCTAATCAAATAGAAACTATAAAACTAATATCAAGAATTACGCCAGTTACTCATAAAGTTTATGTAAAAGAGCATAGTAACGCCATTGGAGACAGATCAATATCTTATTATAATGAAATTAAAAGAATACCAGGTGTTAAACTTATTCATCCCAGCCTAGATAGTCATGATCTAATTAGGAATGCTGATCTGGTTATCACCATATCGGGCACAGTGGCATACGAAGCTTCGTTATACGGTGTTCCGGCAGTCACCTTATCTTCAATGTTTTATAAGGATATATTAACAGTTAATCAAGCTGAGATCCAAAAATTAAATATAACTGATATTATTGAGAACAAGGGACAAAGATTAAAAATTGGAGATAATATAATTAATTTCCTAGCTTATATTTATGCAAATTCTTTTGAAGGTATAATTAGTGATCCGGTTTCAGATCCAAGTTGTATTTCGGAAGAAAATATAAGTAAGACAGTAAAAGGATTTAGGTCTTTATTAGATAAATTAACCTATTGATCGGTATCGTCAAGAATTTTGTGTAAGCCCGTAGGGCACCTCTGGAATCGTGACTATATTTAGACCTTCATCATCCTTAATTACTAATGAAAAAAGCATCAGAATGTTCTGTCAAGTGCGAAGTATATACGAGCCCCTTGACAGGTTCTTCGAACTTTTTAAAATGGGATAAGGATGATGAAGCTTATATCTCATAGCGTTCTTTAAACATAGCTTGCAATTGTTGATAGGCACTAGCAAATCCACGTCATTTTCTTTCTGACCATTTGTGATTGATATCCTGTACAATAAGGTACACGATTTTTTCGGCTGCTTTGACATCTGGAAGACTGTTCATGGGTCATTGATACAAGTCTTCAAGCATGTCACGCCAGCCGAGTGCATTTTCTGCACCACCAACATAAAAGCCAAGGATTTCACGATACCCATCTTCAGTAACACCAACGGCGATGGAATCTGGACAATTCCGAGGATACCCTACCTATTTTTATTTTTTCAAGTGCTTACACAAAATATTGTACGTCATCTACAAGAATGTATTTATATCAAAATTCAAATAAATAGTATTAGGTGGTTTAAATATATGAATATATGTATTGATATGAGGATGATTGAAAGTTCTGGTATAGGTACATATCTTTATAATTTAGTCTTAAGACTAATAAGGGATACTGACTACAATTATTATCTATTAGGAAGTAGGAGATCATTAAATAAAATAATAGTTCAAAATAAAAGCATTAATTTCGTTGAATTTGATGAAAAAATATATTCTTTAAAAGAACAAATATATTTTACTAACCACTTGTCTGATATTGATTTGTTTTGGTCACCACATTACAATATCCCGATCTTTTATAAAGGTAAACTATTAGTCACAGTCCATGATGTTTTTCATTTAGCCATGCCTAAATTTGTTAACGGCTTTCACAAAAAGTTATACGCCAAGTTCATGTTTAGTCAAATTAGAAAAAAAGCCGATGCTATATTAACTGTATCCGAGTTTTCAAAAAAAGAGTTGAACAGGTGGACCAAGATTGAATCAAGTAAGGTTTATGTGACCCATAACGGGGTAGATGAATCATGGTTTAATGTATCGAGAACACAAAAGGTTCACGACAAGCCCTATTTTCTTTTTGTGGGGAATGTGAAGCCGCATAAAAACCTAATAAGGCTTTTAAAGGCTTTTGAATCAATTAAGGATGAAATACCACATGATCTTATTATTATTGGGAAAAAAGAGGGGTTTATAACTGGAGATGCTAAAGTAGCTGAACAGGCCAAGTTATTGGATAATCGTGTTCATTTTACTGGATACATCGAGGATGACCTTCTAAAAAAATATATGGCAAATGCAGAATCTTTGGTTTTTCCCTCCTTATATGAAGGATTTGGTCTGCCGCCCCTTGAAGCAATGGCTTGTGGCACACCAGTCATTGTATCAAATGTAGCTTCATTACCTGAAGTATGTGGGGATGCTGCTCTGTATTGCAATCCACATAACGTTGAAGATATAGCAGATAAAATGAAATTGTTAATTGAGAACCCATCATTAAGGGAGAGTTTACGGAAGAAAGGATTAGAAAGGGCAAGAATGTTTAGTTGGGAAAAATGTGCGCGCGAGACGTTAGCGGTTATTGAGGAGGTTCTATCAAATTGAAAGTGGCCATTGTCCATGACTGGCTAGTTACGTACGCTGGTGCAGAAAAGGTTCTGGAACAAATCTTAAAGATATATCCGGATGCAGACTTGTTTAGTACCGTTGACTTTCTTGAAGAAGGTCAACGGGATTTTATTTTAGATAGGAAAGTACAAACTTCGTTTATTCAACGACTGCCTTTTGCCAAAACAAAATACCGCCACTATCTTCCTTTAATGCCTCTGGCAGTTGAACAACTTGACTTATCAGACTACAATATTGTTATTTCAAGCTCCCATGCCGTCGCAAAAGGAGTAATAACAGGTCCAGACCAATTACATATTTCCTATGTACATTCCCCAATCCGTTATGCTTGGGATTTACAGCATCAGTATCTACGAGAAGCTGGTTTAGACAGAGGAATTAAGGGGTTATTAGCAAAGTATATCCTGCATAAAATTCGCCAATGGGATTATAGAACAGCCAATGGCGTGGACTTTTTCCTTGCCAACTCACAGTTTATTGCCCGTCGAATATGGAAAGTTTATCGCCGGGGCGCAACAGTGATCTATCCTCCTGTTGATGTCTCGGCTTTTTCTTTTCATGAAAAAAAAGAGGACTTTTACTTAACGGCATCAAGAATGGTGCCTTACAAGAAAATGGATTTAATTGTTGAGGCCTTTGGAGAGATGCCGGATAAAAAACTAGTTGTTATTGGAGACGGTCCTGATTATGAAAAGATTAAGTCAAAAGCAAAGGATAATGTTCAACTGTTAGGTTATCAGCCATTTGAAGTTTTATTACATTATATGCAAAGAGCAAGAGCATTTGTTTTTGCAGCGGAAGAGGACTTTGGGATAACACCTGTTGAGGCGCAGGCGTGTGGAACACCAGTTATCGCTTACGGTAAAGGAGGCGTCTTAGAAACACTACGGGGGCTAGATGCTGAAAAACCGACAGGTGTTTTTTTTAATAAACAAACAATTGCATCAATAATAGATGCAATTAACACATTTGAGGCAAATGAAGACCAAATCAAATATCAACATTGCAGAGAGAACAGTTTAAGATTTTCCCCGGATCGGTTTAGGCAAGAGTTTAGCGATTTCGTAAATAAAAAGGTGGAAGCATTCAAAGAGACAGGAGGAATAATTATATGAACGTTGTTTTGTTATCAGGGGGTTCCGGCAAACGTCTTTGGCCACTTTCTAATGATTCTAGGTCGAAACAGTTCTTAAAAGTATTAGATAATGGCAAAGGTGAACTTAGCTCAATGGTCCAGCGAGTGTGGAGGCAGCTAAAGGCAGTTGGCTTAACGCAATCAGCTGTGATTGCCACCAGTAAAGCTCAAGTTGATATGATACATAGTCAGATTGGTCAAGAGGTCCCGCTTATTGTTGAACCAGAACGCCGAGATACATTTCCTGCAATCGCTTTATCTGCCATATATCTTTATTCAGTGCTAGGGGTATCTTTACAAGACACTGTGGTTGTTCTTCCTGTTGATCCGTACGTGGAGGATACTTTTTTTGAAAAGGTAAAAGAATTAGAGACTATAGTTCAGTCCACAAATGCTGAGCTGGCACTGATAGGTGTACAACCTACCTTTCCATCCGAGAAGTACGGATATATTGTACCTAAAGGGAAAACCAACAATGGTAAGTATGTTGCAATCAGCCACTTTAAAGAGAAACCTAAACAAGAAGAAGCACAGAAACTAATTGAACAGGGTGCCCTTTGGAATTGCGGTGTGTTTTCTTTTAAATTGGATTATATCATTTCAATGTTGGTCGAACGGGGTTACCCGATCCAGTATGATGAGCTGCTAAATCAATATGATCGTTTGCCTAAGATCAGCTTTGATTATGAAGTGGTAGAAAAAGCACAAAATATTGTGGCCTTACCATACGATGGATACTGGAAAGATCTCGGCACGTGGAATACGCTAACAGAAGAAATGGCAACAAACGTCATTGGAAAAGGGATTATTTCAGAAGACAGCACTAATACCCATTTAATTAATGAATTAGATATCCCTGTAGCTGTAATAGGTATGAAAAATACAGTTGTTGCGGTCAGTCCAGACGGAATTCTCGTTACCGAAAAAGAGGCGAGTCCCAGAGTTAAACAGCTGGTTGAGCCCTTGAACAATCGTCCTATGTATGAGGAGCGACGCTGGGGATGGTACCGTGTTCTGGACTATACGAAGTTTCCTGATGGAAATGAAGTTCTTACCAAACGAATTGGTGTAAAAGCTGGGAAAAATTTAAGCTATCAATACCATCATAAGCGAAGTGAAGTATGGACCATCATTAGAGGAGAGGGGGAATTTGCGCTTGATGGCCAAATCCGCCGTGTTCAAACTGGTGACGTGCTTGAAATTCCGGTCGGAGCCAAGCATGCCATAAAAGCTAAAACAGACTTAGAGTTTATAGAGGTTCAATCAGGAAGCGAATTAATCGAAGAAGATATTGTACGGTTATTAATGACATGGGAGGAAATAGAACAGCATTGTTATCAGATAAAGTAGTAGTTTAAGTAAGTTGTTGGAGGATAAAACCATATGATTCTTATCATTGGCGGAGCAGGATATATCGGCAGTCACGCCGTTAAAGCATGTATAGACAAAGGATATGACGTTGTGGTGTTGGATAATTTATCAACCGGCCATGACCAAGCCGTTGATCCGCGAGCAATTTTTGTGAAGGGAAACCTGGGTGACGAAAGTTTACTGAAGAAGATTTTTTTACAACACAAGATACAAGCTGTGATGCATTTTGCGGCCCACAGTTTGGTTGGAGAATCGGTACAAGAGCCTCTTAAATATTACGACAATAATGTATCGGCAACTGTGACATTGATTAAAGAAATGTTAAGGCATAATGTCAAACGGTTTATCTTCTCATCAACTGCGGCAACTTACGGCATTCCTGATGCAGAACTTATAGATGAAACTTGCCCTACCAATCCGATTAACCCTTATGGCAGATCAAAGTTAATGGTAGAGCAGATGTTGGACGATGCAGCCAAGGCGTATGGGTTATCTTATGTCAGTTTGCGCTACTTTAATGCAGCCGGTGCTGATGAATCTGGGAAAATTGGCGAGGACCACGATCCCGAAACCCATTTGATTCCTCTCGTCTTACAGCATCTGTTGGGAAAAAGGGAGAGTATTTCTGTCTTTGGAACAGATTATGACACGCCGGACGGCACCTGCATTCGGGATTATATCCATGTCACTGATTTAGCCGACGCCCATGTGCTTGCCCTGCAGCAATTATTAGAGGAGGATCAGGTTGCCGAAGTATATAATCTTGGCAATGGTGCAGGTTACTCAGTAAAAGAAGTGATTGAGACATGTGAAAAGGTAACCGGTTTAAAGGCCAACGTTGTCATAGCTGATCGTCGCCCTGGAGATCCCCCCAGACTTGTTGCTTCCTCCGAGAAGATTCACAACCGATTAGGCTGGAAGCCAAAATATGATTTAGAAGCCATTATTCAGACGGCTTGGCATTGGCATAAACAACACCCTAATGGTTATGACAAGGAATAATCTCAAGAAGGTGAACAGCGTCTGCAGCAACTGATGGATGATGTAATGGGGCGTGGCCAATCAGTGCTCACTGTTAAAAACCATTGATTGGGATATAGATAAACTCAGGTGTGTATAAGGGGATAGAGGATTGCCATGAAACGGATAAGGGAATGGAAAACCAGCACCAAGTGGCTCGTGGGCACAGTAACTGCTCTATTGTTAGTGGTAGTGAGCGTTCTAGGATATGGGGGTTGGAAACTGTATCAGGCATCGGAGCAGATATATGAACCAGTGGAGCGTCTCCCCTCTGAGGCTCGCCCTGAAGGGGTTCAGGATCATGAAGATTCAGAGTTAGAGACGCGGGATCTGCTTGTCAAATCTTTTCTTATTCTTGGTATAGATAAACGTGAGGGAACAACAGACCGGGGACGGACAGATGCTATTATCTTGGCCATCCTTAATGAACAAGATCAGAAGATTACGATGCTCTCCATCCCCAGAGATTCCTATGTGGAAATAGCGGGTAAAGGATACAAGGATAAAATCAACCATGCCTTTCAGTACGGCTTACCCACCACCATCGCCACAGTGGAGAATTTAACCGGCATTCCCGTCGATCATTATATTTTGTTTAATTTTAACAGTTTTAAGAAGGCGGTCGATGCTATCGGCGGGATTGTCATTGACGTGGATGAAAGCATTGCCAGATATGCTTACCGTCAATTTGGGAGTAGTGTTCAGTTTAACCCCGGAGAGCAACGCTTAAGCGGAGAGGAAGCCTTGTATTTCGCACGTTTCCGTTATGATGCCCAAGGCGATTTTGGCCGCAATGACCGGCAGCAACAGGTGATCAAAGCCTTTTTGGACCAAACGAAAGACGTGCGCTCACCAGCGAAAATTGAGCAGTTGCTGGATATTGTAGGGGAAGATGTGCGTACCGATCTAACCTTTAAAGATATGGTGACTTTGGCCAAAGTGCTTAATGGCTTCTCCAGCGAAGATGTGGAGCAAGTGAAATATCAAACCCATTCTAAGCGGATGGGTCCTCAGAACTTGTGGTATGAGCTCATTTCCGAAGAGGAACGGCAACGGGTGAGTAACAAGTTGAAGGAAGTGTATAATTCCTCGCTGTAAGGGTCAAGCGCTTTTGGCTTGAGGCTTGAAGCGACATCATCTAAGCTGAGGCGAAGTGAAGAAGGGAATGATCTTGTTGAAAACAGCCACATTCGAGCTTAACTCTTAACCTAAATCGTTCTCTGTTCCGGTAGCCATAAGCCCTTCTTTTAAGGTTCTTAAGTTTCCACCTGAATCACAACCTTATTTTCCGTGATTTCTTGTTTTAAAACCGTAAACTCTGGCAATCCTAGTGGTAAATGGATATCTGTTTTCACTCGCTATTTCCTCCAATCGTTTTGTTTTTACCTATGACAAGGATTGCCAGGAAATAGCGAGTTTTTTCATGTCATCTTACACTACTTCTCACAAAAAATGACCATGAATCTTAATTTATCATCAGATTCAGTAGAAGATGTTATTCTTGAAGGTGTTGTTTCAGAAAACAATAATACATCTTTAACTGGTGGAGTTTCTGAAATTTATATCGGTAATAACGCTAAACGCATCAAAGTTTTAGAGCCTTATATCGTAACCGATAACACAGCTACTCACGGAATTACGGTTGAAGGTTCAGCAACAGATTGTAATGTAGAAGGTGGATATGCTACAGGATTCAGTGGTTCTCGTTATGCTTATAGAAGTCACGCTTCGCCTGACAACAACAATTTGTTTAAAGATAATAGCGGAGATAATGTAGGGTTTGCTGAAAAACAAAAAATTGTTGATATGAAAGGGAAAAGACGTATTTTTGGCGAAATTAAGTGCAAGGTATTTTCAAAAAACACCACAAAAACCTTGCACTTGGAGGTATTGCTGTGTATCGCCATAACCAGGATCAGCTGATCATGCCGCATGAATTCTTCCTGCCTTTTGGTGGTCAACTGGACCCCAACAACCGTTGGGTATTACTCGC
>NZ_BMKZ01000050.1 GCF_014644735.1 Caldalkalibacillus thermarum
GTCTTTTGCTTTTTAGGGGCCTCTTCATGCCGTTAACAGACGAGCTATTAACGGCATGAAGAGGGATTGGCGAATGTGTGTTTGCCCTCTGAAATTTTACTCATACTAAACCAGCGCCCCAAGAATCACATAAGCGGGGTGGATATTCCACTTTTCCAACAATAAAAAACTGGCGCCTGTCAGAAATACTGTTTGCACCATCCCCACCCCTTCCCAGCCGGTGACAAAAAACTGATAAGCTAACACACCCAGTAAAACAGCAATGGTTGGCCGTATCAATGCTATCATACGTTTTACTTTTGGTGAGTTCGTGACATACTCCCACCACCTATGCTAACGCTTAGAGGTGGGGGCTTCTCGGGTAATCCCATCTCATGATGGGAAGTTGACCGAGCGATCCCCGTGTGCCCCACGGTTCGAGAGCCAGTCAGGCAGTCCCTAACTGTTTCAGACCTTCCTTTTTGATATTGATGGCGGCGTTGATATCTCTGTCTGCCACAAAACCGCATGCACAGCGAAATAGACGTTCGGAAAGCGATAGAGACACCTTCACTCGACCACAACATGAACACGTTTTGGATGAGGGGAACCATTTGTCGATTTTGATCAGCTTCTTTCCCTGTTCTGCTAACTTGTATTGAAGGAAGAAGGTGAACATGCCCCAGCCGTTGTCGTGGACGCTTTGACCGAAATGGAGGGCTTGAGCCATCCCTTTCATGTTGAGGTCTTCAATCACCACGGCATCATACCGGTTGGCCAATTGTCGTGCAGCCTGATGCAGAAAATCCTGACGTTGGTTGGCGATTTTTTCGTGCAATTGGGCTACTTTCCGCCGCTGTTTGTGCCAACGGTTGGAACCTTTCCTGCGGCGTGACAGCACCCGTTGGGCTCGGGCCAGTTTTTCCAAGGCTTGCCGATAGAATCGAGGATAATTGGCTCTCTTACCCTCGCTATCGACATACAGCGTATTCATGGAAAAATCGAGCCCAACAACGTTTTCTATTTCTTTTGGCACCGGTTGGTGTTCATACTCAGTCAGAATGGAGATGAAGTATTTTCCTGTTTTTGTTTTGGTGATCGTACAAGCCTTGATGATGTGGTGAACAGGAATCTCCCGATGTTGCTTGAATTTGACCCATTTCAGTTTGGGTAACTTGATATAGCCATCTGCAAGCTTAATGTTGCCATTCACCATATTTGTGGTGTACGACTGTTTCGCCTTGCGGCTTTTGAACTTGGGAAATCCCGCCCGGCCAGAGAAGAAGTTGGTGAATGCTTTTTGCAGGTTTAATTGAGCGTTGGCTAAGGCAAGGCTATCGACTTCTTTAAGCCACGGAAAATCTTTTTTGTACTTGGCCGGAGTGGGAAATTTGTACTGTTTCAAGGCTTCTTTGTCGTCTTTGAACGTGTCATAGATGTGTTGACGTTCCTCAAGCATTTTGTTGTAAACGAAACGGACGCAACCGAACGTTTTGGCGAGCAGTTGTTCCTGTTCTTGTGTTGGATACAGACGGAATTTGTAGGCTTTGTTGGCCATATCCGCATCACCTGCCCACAATACGAACGTTTGTTTGATCTTATTTTACCACACTCATCATATTGAGGCTACATCAAACCGACATTCATCTCCCACTTTCGCTTCGCTTAGAAGTGGGAGACTTCTGTCGGAGGTAAGTTAAAAGACTTGCTCCCTAAACCAAAGGCGAGCAAGTCTTTTTCTTGATTACCAAGCGGCAATATGACCATCCGTACGCGGTTCGGTACCTCCGGCCAGTACGCCCGTCTTGGGATCACGCCAGATGATTTGCCCCCGGCCGAAACCGCCATGGTCCAGTGCACGTTGAATGTGATGCCCTTTCCGGGCCAGGGCTTGGGCAATGTGTTCCGGGAAAGAGGGGTCCACTTCCACGACTTTGTCCTTTTTCCATTGCCATCTGGGGGCATCCAAGGCCGCCTGCGGGTTAAGGTGAAAATCAATGGTATTCATGATCACTTGCACATGGCCCTGGGGCTGCATAAAACCGCCCATCACCCCAAACGGACCTACGGGCTGGTTCCCTTTGGTCAGGAACCCGGGGATAATGGTATGGTAAGTTTTCTTGCCGGGCGCCAGTGCGTTATCATGCGCCGGATCCATAGAGAAGTTATGCCCTCTGTTCTGCATGGCAATGCCGGTTTCCGGAATGACAATGCCAGACCCAAAGCCCATATAGTTACTTTGAATGAAAGAGACCATATTGCCTTCGCCATCAGCGGCTGCCAAATAAACCGTTCCCCCTCTGGGAGGCTCGCCGGCCTCCGGTTGTAAGGCCGTATCCGTAATCAGGCTGCGTCTTTGCTCTGCATAAGCCTCATCCAGCAGATCTTCCACCTTCACCCTCATCCGGTCAAGCTGGGTGATATATTTCAATCCGTCAGCAAAGGCCAGCTTGACCGCTTCGATCTGCTTGTGGAAGGTTTCTACGCTATCTCTTGCTTCAAACTGAAACCCTTTTAAAATGTTGAGCGCCATAAGCGCCACAAGCCCCTGGCCGTTGGGCGGAATCTCCCAGACGTCATAACCCCGGTAGTTCACTTTAATGGGTTCCACCCATTCCGGCTGATAGGCCGCTAAATCCGCTTGGCGCAGGTAACCACCATGTTGTTTGGAGAACTGTTCTATTTTTTCCGCCAGCTCCCCCCGGTAAAAGGCCTCCGCTTTGGTTTCAGCAATCGCTTGGAGCGTGCGGGCATGACCAGGAGAACGCCACACTTCCCCCACTTGCGGTGCCCTGCCCTGTGGCGCAAAGGTCTCAAACCAGGGGCGGAACTCTTCGCCCTTCAAATTTTGGCTGTATAACTCAAAAGCCCGCTGCCAGAAATAACCCAAGGTCGGCGTGAGCGGATAGCCCTCTTCGGCATAACGGACAGCCGGCTCCAGCACCTGAGAGAGCGGCAGGCGGCCGAAACGCTCAGAAAGTGCGGCCCAGGCTGCCGGTGCCCCGGGCACGGTGACCGGAATCCAGCCGTGGGTGGGAATCTCCTTGTAACCCGCCTTTTTCAATTTATCAATGGAAATGCCTTGTGGTGCCGGACCGCTGGCATTTAAACCGTGCAGCTTCCCGTTTGTCCACACCAGCGCAAACGCATCTCCGCCAATCCCGTTAGAGGTAGGTTCCACTACCGTCAGGCTGGCTGCTGTGGCAATGGCGGCATCAATGGCATTGCCTCCTTTTTGCAAAATCTCCAGTCCTGCCTGTGCAGCAAGGGGCTGTGAAGTGGCGACCATCCCCCGCTTAGCGTATACTGTCATCCTCCGCGAGGGATAGGGATAATAAAACGGATCGTAACCGGTCATAAGTCTTCCTCCATCATTTGAGATGCTTGATTGCACCTTTTTTATCATAAATTATCCGAAAGCCCCCCACTTGTCAACGAAGTGTAAGTGGGGGATGAAGCGGGTGCAAACATATGTTTCTCTTGTGGCACAGATATGGTATATTAAACCCAGAAGAAACCCAGGAGGGGGAAGCCATGCAGAAAGCCTATCGCTTTCACCTGTATCCTAACCCAAAACAACAGACCCTGATCCATAAGACGTTTGGCTGTTTCCGTTTTGTGTTTAATCACTTCCTTGCCAGACGGAAAGAAGTCTACGAGACGGAAAAGAAAACACTTGGCTATCATGCCTGTTCAGCGTTGCTCACTCAACTCAAGCAAGAACGGGAGTGGCTGAAAGAACCGGATGCCACAGCCTTGCAAACAGCGTTGTGCCACTTGGATGAGCATTCAAAAGGTTCTTCCGGGAGAAAAAAGGCTATCCCCGGTTTAAAGTCAAGTTGGCCAAGTCCCGTGAAGTGGAGGGGCGCATCCTTTCCGCCACCGTTCGCCAAAATCCATCGGGCAAATACTTTGTGTCGGTGCTGGCGGAAACAGAGATTCAACCGTTGCCTGACTGTGACAGCAAGATAGGCGTTGATCTCGGTGTCAAAGCTTTTGCCACCCTTTCCACAGGAGAAGTCATTGCCAATCCCAAGTATTTGAAAAAGTATGAGGCTAAACTCATTCGCTGGCAACGGAGACTCTCCCGCCCAAGACAGGCGGTTCCAACTGGCACAAAGCCCGTCTGCATGAAAAGGTGGCCAATTGTCGCAAGGATTTTCTGCACAAACTGTCCACAAGGCTTATTCACGAAAACCAAGTGATCTGCCTTGAGGACTTATCTGTGCAGAACATGCAGAAGAATCATCGTTTAGCCAAAAGCATCGCTTATGTGTCGTGGTCAACGTTTGGCACCATGCTGGCATACAAGGCCAAGTGGTACGGACGAACCGTGGTACGGGTGGACAAAACCTTTCCATCAAGCCAACTTTGTTCCAAATGCGGATACTGCAATAAAGAAGTTAAAAACCTTGGCCTAAGGGAATGGACGTGTCCATCGTGTGGTACACATTTTTTAAACCTCTTATCAGGATGCTTAAGGATTAGTTGTGAATGCTAAATTAGAATTAACAAAAATCGCTGGATAACAGTGAACCTGAATCCGTGAGGATTCATCTATTAATCCCTCACCTGCTTTGGTACAATGGGAATAAGTATAATCAGATTCTCCCACCTGGCAGGTGAAAAGGATGCGGTTTATTATTAAAGCCTCTCATGAACGATTAACAGCCCATAGTGGATTGGGATTAATTGGATTGCTCTTGGAAAAAACAGACTTACGCCCCAAGTTGAACCAACTCAAGATCCCAGGATTGAAGTATCCCTTACTGTCCCACAGTGACATTGTTTATGCCATGATCGGATTGCTGGCTCAGGGTAAAAGCGATTTTGAACATATCGAAGCCTTTCGTGAGGATGACTTCTTCCAATATGCCCTTCAGCTCAAAAGTGTACCGTCTCGAGCCCGGCTCCGCCAGCGTCTGGATGGGCTGGCCCAGATCAGAAAGTGGCGGAATATCCTGCTGGATGAAATGGTCCGGCTTCCCAGAAAGGTAGGTCTTGAGCCCAGTGCGATTAAACTCAACAGTGGCACCTGCTATGTGCCGATCGACGTGGATGTCTCTCCTTTTGATAACACCGATACCCACAAAGAAGGCGTGAGCCGGACCTACAAAGGCTGTGATGGCCATTGCTCAGGATCAGGGAAAAGCCACGGTGATCCGGGAGGGGTGCACACGCTATACGGGTAAAATCCGTGTGACCGATCCGGGATTGCACCAACCGGTCTATCAGGTGTTTGATGTGCGGGAAACGACGATCGCCAAAGATGGCCAGATTCTTTTAATCCCAGAGATCACGGTGGATGTTTATTGGACGGATCTGGATGAGGACGTGGTCGATATCATTGACCTCTACCATGATCATGCCACCTGCGAGCAGTTTCATAGTGAACTCAAGACCGATCTGGATTTGGAACGCTTACCGTCCGGTAAGTTTGCCACCAATGATCTGGTCTTATGTCTGGGGCTGTTTACCTATACCCTGCTGCGGATCATCAGTCAGGAGAGTTTGCGGGTGAATGACAGCCCCCTGCGCAAAAAAGTGCAGCGGCGCCGGATCCGGACGGTGATCCAGACGTTGATCACCCTGGCAGCAAAAATGGTGACACATGCCCGCCGGCAATATCTGTATATTGGATCACGGGCTTGGTTAACACCGTTTAAACGGCTCTATCAGGCTTTTGCCTAAACCTCGCCCAGACATTTGACCTGTCACTCAAACGCCCTGTGACCAGGGTGTCTTTGGCATGCCATCGAAATCTGCTGGGCGGGGGATGGGCTGGAATATATAGGTATTTAAGGTGATAATCAAATATTTTGTGATCATTTTAATGTCTATAAGTCATCATGTGGCAAACATTTAAACCAATCCCGCCCATATGTCACGGATTCAGGATTTGATTAAAAGACACTAGAAAGACACTAGAGTTGCACAAAACCTTATATCATATTGTTGATACTATTCTGAACAAAAGATTTAAGCTCGAAGAGCTAAAAAGTGAATAACCAACTAAAAGTGGTACTGTCCATTTGGTAAAAATATACATTTTACACTCATACGGCTGAAGGTGTACCCCTGGCTAGTTTCTTTGAACGAAACTGAATACGTTGAAACCACTTTTCATAGGGTTTCCAAAGCAAGGCTTTTAACCATCGGCTAAGTTGTAGCAAGGATTGTTTGGCGTTCGTTTGCAGTTGAATAAGAACCAGGAGAGCTCAATAGTGATAATACAGCACATTCTTTCAGCGTTTGTATCGAAGTGAATTCGCACCCTGTAGAAGGGCTGATCTGAATGCCCTCATATTTGTCATTAACTTGTCACAGGTCCTATCAAATCTTAATTTTTGTAAAAACATTTCTCCTAAGAAGGAGTCAACTATATTTTTTAGTGAGATCAAGCTAAAAAGCTCTCCAATCATAGCCTTTTATATTGAAATGTGTACTCTCTAGCTTCTTGTACCTATTTTTATTATTAGCTTTTACATGTAAATGAATAGTAGAACTAAGGGCACCTAGTGCTCCTGTAGCATGAAGTTTCCAAGTCCCTCTCCCAAAAGCATACCCTCCAGAAATATAACCATTATTTGTCCCTTGTGGTGAAACCCAAACACCAGGATTCCAGTTCTTATGACTTTGGCGAACATCAAGAACTCTAGTAGCACTACTTCCGTTGTGATTGAAGTCAATCATTGTGTAAAGTGTTGTTGTATTTATGTTGAATATATATAATTTTTCGGATGCTGTAACTGTTTTCTCATTGGAACTCAGCAAAGTAAGCTGGCCATCAACTGGATCTGTTAATGCTACTCCATAACTACTTTTGATAGGAATAATAATATCATCTACATTTAAATCGAATTCTCCTACTCCCTTTTCTGCCATTTCAATAGCCTCATTCAATACTTCGATATAAATATCTGGTTGCAAAACCTTAATAAAGGCTTCTTGTTGCTCTCTACTTAAACTTAAAAATTGATTTAATACCTCTCTAGCTTCTTGATTACTTTCACTCTCTAATTCTAAATACATAATATAACTATCAACAGATTTAATATACTTCAAGTCTTTGTGGAGTCCCACTCCCTCTTGACTGGCACTAACATTAGCCCCATCAAATGCGATGACGGAGAACACGATGCAAACGCTTAGAAAAACTAATAATATAGATCGCAAATATCTCATTTTTATACCTCCATGTACATAAGATTAAATTTAAGTCTTCCATTTTTGAAGGTTTTTCAAAAGATATTTATTGCTTTTCTTCGATACACCCCCCTTTTTTTAAAACAGCAAATCTTTTTGTTTCTTACCGGCCAAGTCCATTAGTGCATAAAATCTATAGGGCAAATCTATTGGGGAAATTATACAAGATAATTATCTAGTTGGCACTTACACCTACCCATGCATAGGAAAAACTTCTAACCATATTATAAACATCTATACATATTTTTCAATATTTTTTAAAAAATAGCAATAAATATTTTTAATGATAAAAATGGAGGATTGTATCGCAGGCAAATTTTCCCTATAATAACTCTAAAGACCGTGGAGTTGAAGATCAATTTATCACTCCCTATATAAGGGAACAAAAGCTTTTGTATTGGTGCATAAGCCTTTTTCTTAATAAAAAATTATTTAGCTAAGGAGTGAAAATACTACAGTGAAAAACAAAAAAACAGTAATTCCTATTCTTTTAGGCGTGGTTTCAATTGTTTCGCCTTACTTTGGAGTATTATCCAATCTATTTATTTTTGCCGGTATTGTGTCAGGAATCACGGGTTTTGTATATGGAAAACGGCTTTCGAATGGGGGTAGATCATTGATAGTAGCAAAAGTGTTGTGTACTATTGGAATTATTGTTTCTATACTAATGTTTCTTTATTTTAATGTCTCTAACTAGGGTTTGCTGAAAAACAAAAAATTGTTGATATGAAAGGGAAAAGACGTATTTTTGGAGAAATTAAGTGCAAGGGTTTTCAAAAAACACCACAAAAATCTTGCACTTGGAGGTATTGCTGTGTATCGCCATAACCAGGATCAGCTGATCATGCCGCATGAATTCTTCCTGCCTTTTGGTGGTCAACTGGACCCCAATAACCGTTGGGTATTACTCGCTCAAAGAATTCCATGGAACAAAGCGGAAGATCTGTATATCGGGCAGCTCAAATCAACAAGCGAAGGCCGTCAGGCCTTTTCTGTGCGCATGGCTTTGGGTGCGCTTATCATTAAAGAACGTTTAGGCACCAGCGATCGTGAAACAGTGGAACAGATCAAAGAAAACCCCTATTTGCAATACTTTATTGGTCTGACTGAATTCAAACAGGAAGAACCATTCCACCATACCATGATGACCCATTTTCGCAAAAGATTAGGGCCTGATATCATCAATCAAATCAACGAATGGCTTGTCACAGAAGAAGTGAATCAGCTGACACCAGACCGTGATGAGATAACGAATGATGAAGACGAACATCCATCTGATGATGACGAAAATCATACGGGCAGCCAACCCACAGCTGGGCAACCATCCAAACAGCAACCACATTCAACCCAAGCCCAGGACCTACCGCAAAAAAGCACGCCAAGCTTATCTTCAGGTGGCTAAACAACGCAAGGTCAGTAAGAAAAAACTGCGGAAGGCGATTAAAGCACAACTGCAATACATCCACCGTAATCTGAAACATTGAAGAGCTGGCCCAACAATCAGGCCTTCACTGGCAAAGCGAAAGCACCAGTTGAATTTGGGGCCAAGGTGGTTATCAGTGTCATCGAGGGATACACCCTGATTGAACACATCAGCTGGGACAACTTCCATGAAGGCAACACATTCCAAGCCTCTGTCGAGGCTTATCATACCCGCTTTGGTTGCTATCCAGAAGCTGTGATTGCTGATCAGCTATATCGGACACGTGAAAACCGTCGGTATTGCCAGGCACGGCACTGGTTACGCTCTCTTTTTGTCTTTTTTGCTATATGGTTTTACTTACGTCTTCAAGAAAAAAATAGTCTACCAAGAAACTTAAATTGAGCACGTTAAAACTTAAAAAATGAAACTTTTTCAGCAATCCCTAATTAACCCGTCATACCAATATTAATCGAAATTTCTTCTAGGTGCATAAAAATCATTCGAAAAACTGGAGCCATAACAACACCTCTAACTCATTCTGTGTAACGTTCTAGGTCGCTTAACCATGAATGCCATTCTTCTCGTTCTTTATTCGTCACTATTTTAGATGGTATATATTCCATATCTAGCTCATCAGCGTACATCAGTAGTAAACGAAAGCCCCATTCACGATCTTCCCCGCTCTTCCAATGAACTGGCCGCTGTACATAACATGCGTTCGAATTTAGGTTTTT
Source organism: Caldalkalibacillus thermarum (assembly GCF_014644735.1). Lineage (NCBI taxonomy): Bacteria > Bacillati > Bacillota > Bacilli > Caryophanales > Bacillaceae > Caldalkalibacillus > Caldalkalibacillus thermarum. The sequence continues at coordinate 9,343 of NZ_BMKZ01000050.1, forward strand.
CCTTTAACGCCAGCAACTCTTTTCTAGCATTTTGTAAGTTTGTCAATTTTCAGCACCCGACTTTCTTTATCATACATTACTTTTCCACTCCGGCGTAAATCGTCAAACATGCGTTTGGCCAACAAATTCAAGGTTTTAATTTCATCAGCATCCCTAGGGCGCGTTCGTTTCATGTTCCACCCTTGCTCTTTAGAACGAGCTCTGAACTGATGAACGGCATTATCGATGGTGACACGGTTCTGTTGAACTTTTTCCTTTATTTGTTTTAAAGTTAATCTTCTCATCATACTTCCGTCCTTCATTGTTTTCTATATTATACCAGAATTCGAACTACAGTTTAAGGTCATGGGAATCAGACATAACGTCTCAACATTGTTTTGAAAACACTTTTGTCATACCAAGGCCATATACTTCGCTGATTTTTACTAACGACAATCGAATGTTCTATGATTTTACCTGTATTCACTCCCCGTACCATTGAAGTACTCACGGCTTATCATGGACTGGTGAAGATCGTGTAAAGGTGCTTATGGTCGACGATACGCTCTATTCCTGTTCACGCAGTAAGGACGTTGATGCTTACCAAAGTGTATGACCATTCGATCGATGGCGAGGAAGCATCTTTTTTGTCAACTGCAGAACATTTGACCTTGCCTGGAGAACTGGTGCTGACGAATCACAATCGGGATGAGATTTCCACCATCATCCGGGCTACGCTGGTCCGACAGAATACTCACTAGTTTCCTTCTAAGCCAAAGCAGAAACCTATTCCCAATCCAAAAGCTTATTCTAACTGAGTTCACATCACTTCTAACGGACTTTTGCCTTCCTGCACAACTTTGATCATGAGTTCAGCCAGAGGGTAACCTTTGGACTTGTACAGCTGGGCAACCCGTTCCACATCATAGGGCACCCGCTGGATGGAAACCCGGTAACGTTGCCCGTCCGTTTCCACAAGGGCATAGGAGGCCTGGGGCAGGCCGTCAAAAGGCAAGCCGACACTGCCCGTGTTGATGACGCACTTTCCTTGCAGATAGCGGACATAGGGCAGATGAATATGACCGTAGACATAAACCTGAGCTTGTTCCTTCAGCAGAGTCTCTGCCACTTGTTGCGGGGATGCATCCGGCCAGACGACATCGAACAAACTGTGCGGTGTGGCATGGAAAGCATGAACCTTAAACGATTCATCCAAGGAAAAAGGCAACGCTTCCGGCAGGCCAGCCAGGTAATCCAGGTCTTGAACCGTGAGTTCCTGCTGGCACCATTCCCGCTCCTGGTTCATCAGCTCCACCAAATCATCTGGCACTTCCCCTTCTTGGACACCGCGTACCAGCCAAAGATCTGTATTGCCTTTAATCACCTTGGCATCCAGTTCTTGCACCAATTCCAATGCACGCTTCGGTTCTGGGCCACGGAAGCAGAGATCGCCAAGCACCACAATTTGATCAACATGCTGCTGTTTTAAGTCAGCCAGCACCGACTCCAAAGCCACAGCGTTGCCATGAATGTCTGACAGAAACGCAATTTTCACCATTGGGCCCTCCCTTAACAGACTAATAATAACAGACCAATATCGATCTACAGTGTCGATCTACTATGATATACGGTGTCGATCTACTTGATGTCCCGGTTATTGTATGCTGTTCCTATTATAGCACGGCTACACTACATCCGTTTAGGGCCGGCTGGCAAAAGAAATGGAAAGAATACGTATTCGATACATTAAAAATAATCTTGAAGGTCTTATTCTTTCCCTGTATCATGTGTGCCAGGTTACTCATGCATATAACAGGAGGTCATGCCCGTGAAAAAGATTAACCTCTTAACCCAAATTTTAATTGCTTTTATTGCTGCCATTCTATGCGGGGCACTCTTTGGCCCAAAGATTGAGGTAGTTAAACCCCTGGGAGAGCTGTTCCTGCGGCTGATTCAGTTTATTATTGTGCCCCTTGTCCTCGCCAGCCTCGTTGTGGGTGTGGCCAGCACAGGCGACCCGAAAAAACTGGGCCGGATGGGGGGCAAAACCATTGTATACTATCTGGCCACGACCCTGATTGCCATTACCATCGGCCTGGCCATCGCCTTGCTGCTCTCACCTGGAAGCGGGGTGGATATCCCCCACCAGACAGAAGCACCCGAACCAAGAGAAACAGAGGGATTTAGTGAACCTCACCACCTAAACCACGGGTTATAGGTGGAGCATCCATTGACTTAAATACGGTTTCCCCAAGCCTTATGCACCAATCTGGCACATTGCCTGATGGAAACTAATCAATGAAGCCAATGTCTGTTGTGTTCTTCTTGCCAGTGAAGGAACTTTGGCCTCCACAGACAACCACTCCCTTTCGGAAGTGGATTTCCTTAATTCTCTTAGAAAATATCTGGCCCCAATGTTATAGGTCGCATTAAGATCAGCATGATAGATTTTCCCTGATGAAAACTGGCACACATCCTTTTTGCCCTTTCGTTTCACGACACCTGTTCCATCAAAAGCCAGTTGGCTGGTATTTCTGGCATTAACCCGTGCGACCCGAATACCTTGACAATGGGCCATTTCCGTCACTTTTTGCTGAATCCCCTGCTTACGCCAGTAATGAAGCCTGAATCGCAACCGTTTGGCCCCATAAAACCCTTTGGGCATTTTCATGTGATCCAGATACTCAAAGACAATCACATCGGCACCATGATCTTGGGCAAACCGGACAATCTCATGGGCCGTATGATTGACAATCTGTTTTTGAAGGCCGTTGATTCGCCGCCAATAACGGGGAGCTTTGATATACCCTGACTGACGCTGGGCTTTCTTCAGCTTGTTCGTCATGCGGTACAAACGGTCTTTTTCTTTCGCCTGATTGATGAACTTTCGGGCGAAGACAGTGCCGTTGGCATCCATGATGGAGCAGACCGCTGACTGATTCAGTCCCAGATCAACAGCGCAGATTTTTTGCTGAGAAAGAGGGGTATTGTTCAGATCAACGCTTTTTTGATAGCTGATATGCAGGAAATACTTTTTCCCCACCTTGACGAGAGATGGATTATTCTCCTTCCAATTGACAACCCCTCTCTTTTGTAAATCCTGTCCCTTAAAGCGAATGGTGATCCACACCCAGTCCTTTTGATGGAATACTTTGATTTTGGCCGTGGTATCCCCTGTACGTTGAAACATCACACCTTTGTAAAACACGGGAAAGGCACGGTGACAAAATTGCAATTTGGGCGGCTTCTTCTTAAACCGTCTGCCTGCCCGTTCAGCCTGTTCTTTTTCTTTCAGCCACTTGTCATAACGGGAACGGTGGCTTTTAAGGATACCAAAGGCTTCGGCAATGGCACTTCTCCGAAAATAGGATGGAAACTTGTAAAAGAGGTGGTCAAAATCCATGTATTTGGGATGGGGATTCTTTTGAGTCGCATGGATCAGCTTTTCCATAGCTTGAGTCATCGCTTTAATATTCCACCCATCCAGATTGGGAAATTCCCGATCCATAACCTCAACGACAAAAGTCAAGGCTTGGCGATAAACCTGTAATGTATCATCAAATATGTTGGAATGACTGGTGATTTTATGACGCAGGGTTTTAACCACCTTCACAATAAACACCTGCCAAAACACATGTTCTTATGATATAGTATATCAAAGTAACAGTTAGTTGTAAACGATAGGTGGGTGAATGAAATGCAAGATTTTAAGCGAAACCGTCACGCTGTATATCGTCTTGTCTACCATTTAGTTGTCGTGACCAAATACAGACACTCCTGCATTACGCCAGAGATGATGAATCGGTTAAAAGAAATAGCGATTAAACTGTTTAATCAATGGAACGCTGAAATTATTGAAATGAATGGGGAAAGCGACCATATCCATATTTTGTTTGAAGCACCACCACAAGTGCAGTTATCTAAACTGATCAACAATTTTAAAACCGTCTCATCACGTTATATCCGCAAGGAATTTGCTGATCATCTGAAAAAGCATTATTGGAAACCCTACTTTTGGAGTAGAAGTTACATGTTATTTACCACTGGCGGCGCACCACTGGAAGTGATTAAGGCCTATATTGAGCAACAAGGTAAGAAAAACGGCTAACCCCACCCATGCTTCGCACTGGATGGGGAATGCGCCGTATTATTATAGTTCAAACCTTGCTCAATATCATTCCTACCAATCCTTTAGCTGCCTTGGCAGAGGGATCGATTCTGCAAATTATCTTCTTTGCCATCTTTTTAGGCTTGGGCATCACGCTGGTTGGAGAACGGGCCAAGCCGGTTTATCATTTTTTTGATGGTCTGGCTGAAGTCATGTACCGTATCACGGGTATTGTCATGTTACTGGCTCCCATAGGCGTTTTTGGCCTTGTGGCTCCTGTCGTCGGACAGCACGGTCTTTCTGTTCTGCTGCCCTTGCTGAAAGTGATCGTGGCGGTCGGGCTGGCCTGCCTGTTGCATGTGCTCATCACCTACTCCATTCTGGTTAAAACATTGGGCAAAATGAGCCCGCTCAGATTTTTAAAAGGTATTGCTCCGGCCGGGATTGTGGCCTTCAGTACCACAAGCAGTGCCGGTACGTTGCCGGTCACCATTAAAAACACCCGTGAAAATCTGGGCGTCTCCCACAGCACCAGCAGTTTCGTGTTGCCTTTAGGTGCCACGATCAACATGGATGGGACGGCTATTTATCAAGGGGTCGCGGTCATCTTTATTGCCCAGTTTTTTGGTCTGGAGCTGACTTTTACGCAATTACTCACCATTGTGCTGACAGCAACATTTGCCTCCATTGGCACGGCAGGTGTTCCCGGTGCAGGGCTGATTATGCTGACCATGGTGCTGAACGCAGTGAACATGCCTATCGAGGGAATTGCCCTGATTGCCGGCATCGACCGTATTTTGGACATGTTCCGCACCTCTGTGAACGTGGTGGGGGATGCTTCGGCTGCTGTGGTGGTGGATGCCACAGAGAAACAGAATGAGTCTGACAGTAAGTCTGCCGGTCAGGGAAGCACTATTTAGGAAACACCTCTGTCAAGTTAAGCTCAGAACCACCTGTTGTATCAGTATGCAAATGAAGAGGAAGGGTTGTTTCCCCTTCCTCTGTTGTGTTAATGGCGTTCGCCAAATTGAAAGCCACCTGACGGGGTGGCTTTTATCGTGGATTTATGGGCTTTGCAATAGATCATGGTTGTCGTCAGGCTGTATCTCCTTCAATCAATTCAACATCGACGATGGTATTGCTAATCATCTCTTCTTCTGGACCTGTCACCATTTTAATCAAGGTAGAACATAATACTTTTCCGATATTGTCAATCGGTTGTTTAATGGTGGTCAGCTTGGGGATTTGCAGCATCCGTGTAAAGCTGTGAAAGTCATAACCGATGATTTTCAGTTGTTCAGGGACTTTGATCCCTTGTTGATATGCATAAACGTAGAGGGCATAGGCCACCATGTCATTGCTGCAAAAAACGCCATCAAAATGGTCCAGTTCCCGGGAGACTTTATCATTAATCAGCTGCCAATAATAATCAAATGTTAATTTGTTAAATTCACACTCTATGATTTTAAAGGGAATGTTATGGTGCATACATGTCAGTTTAAACGCGTCAGCCCGCCGGTTGGACAACATGTCCAGATCCAAGGGACCGGAGATGTGCAATAAGCGTTGGCATCCCTTGGAGATCAGATACTCCGTAGCCAATGTCCCTCCCCGGAAATTATCGGAACAGACATAGGGAATGTCCTCTGCGATAATACGGTCAAAGGAAACAATAGGAAGTTTCACTTTTTTATATTCCTCAATATCCAGGGTATGGCTGCACATGATAATCCCGTCTACCCTGTTTTCACGCAACATGGCAATATATTTTTCCTCTTTTTCACGATTATCCGCAGAATTGCAAATTAAGATCTTATAGTTTTGTTCATGGGCGTACATTTCAATATATTTAATGAGTTCAGCAAAGAAAGGATGGTTGGAATCCGGAACAATGACCCCTAGCAAATAAGTTTGGTTTCTTTGCAAAGCCCGGGCAATTTGATTAGGGGTATAATCGATCTCTTTCATCGCTTGTTCCACTTTCCGGCGCGTCTCTTTGCTGATATAACCCCTATTATTTAAAACCCGTGAAACTGTGGTTACGGACACGCCCGCTTTTTTAGCCACATCTTTAATACTGGGCATGGAACAACCTCCCTTCTCGCTATCCGGCTTTCCTTCATCATCCAATTATCTGCAGACTCTACTATTTGGATGACAGTTTTTTACCTACCATCATTATACGGTAAATTTATGAGCAAGTATAACACAGTTGTGTTAACGTTACCATAAATAATATGTTGTTTTGATTGCTATAAATACCTTTATTTATCGCTATTTGCAAGGGGTCATAAAATATTAACAGAATAATTTTACGAAAATATATGAAAACGTTTGACATAAATTTAAGGCGATAGTAAAATAGCTTTGAAAGCTCTTACATACTTAATGAAGATAAGGGGGAGAACAATGAAAAAATTATGGATTATTTGCTTTACGCTGCTGCTTGCCTTGGCCTTGACTGCTTGCGGAGAAAGCGCATCTCAAAGTAGTTCAGAAAGCGGTCAGGACTCGCAAACCAGCGGCGGGTCCGGAATCACTGAGATTTCTATTTTATTTAGCAAGCCTGAAATTGCGAAACCTTTTGAGGAAACCGCGAAACGTTTTGGAGAGGAACATAACGTCAAGGTGACTGTGATCCCTTTGGCTGGACAAACGATATTTGAAAAAATGTCATCATTATATGCTTCCGGCAACCCGCCCACGATTATGATGGGGGTTGCCCAGGAATTTGACACCTTCCAACATCATTTTCTTGATTTATCTGACCAACCCTGGGTGGAGCATGTCCTGCCTGGAATGACAGATTTTGTCACTATTGACGGCAAAATCTACGGCATGCCAGTAACAGTAGAAGGGTGGGGTTTTATTTATAACAACGCTGTTGTGGAAGAGGCAGTAGGGGGGCCATTTGATCCTTCAACGATTAAGACCCACCAAGACCTGGAGAATTTGTTTAAACAAATCGCTGCCTTGGAAGGGGTTGAAGCGCTCCACGTTTCTCCCATGGATTGGTCATTAGGCGCCCACTTTACTAATCCTTTCTTTGCCGCCCAATCTGAAAACCGTGATGAACGTCACCAATTTATGCAAGACTTAAAGGACGGCAAGGTCAGTCTGACTGACAATAAAGTGTTTAACGGCTGGCTGAAAACTTTTGATCTCATGAAGGAATACAATTCTGAAAAACATTCTCCTTTGGGAGCAAACTATGATGAGGGACCCCTTGCTTTAGCCGGCGGCAAAGTTGGCCTGTGGTTTATGGGTAACTGGGCTTATCCCCAATTGCAAGAATTAGATCCTGATGGGGAATACGGCTTTATCCCCGTGCCGCTCAGCGATAATCCTGAAGATTATGGTAACAGTCACATTTCCGTAGCGGTTGCTGGGTACTGGGTGGTGGATGCCTCCCGATCCACGCCTGAACAACAGGAGGCAGCACTTCAATTTTTAAACTGGCTTGTCTTGGATGAAACAGGTCAGGATTATGCTGTAAACAAATTAAACTTAATCCCGGTCTTTGACAATTTCCAGATTAAACCTGTGGATTCCCTCTCCCTCTCCATTATGGAGTATATGGAATCTGGAAATACCTTGGAGGGTATGAACTTGTACTACCCTGCTGATGCTTGGCCCACAATGGGTGCATCCCTGCAGAAATATTTAGCCGATCATATTGACCGTGATACATTAATCGAAGAACTTGAAATGTATTGGCATAGTGTGAAGTGATGACATAGAGTGGGGTAAGCTCCGGCTTATCCCACTTATTACACCATGATGTTAGGAGGAGCTTCTATGTACGGGGAACGTACATTATTGGAGAGACTGAAGGTTTTTTCCCTGTTTGCCTTTATTCCCCTTTTTGCGTTTACAGCGGTTGTCCTGATTCCCTTTCTGCTAGGGGTTGTGATGACTTTTACCGATTGGGACGGCATATCCACTTCTATCACATTTAAAGGGTTGGAAAATTACCGCATTGCTTTTAGTGATTCCCATTTTGTGGATTCCCTGCTCTTAACGTTTAAATATGTGCTTTATACACTCGTGTTGACCAATGTGATTGCCTTTGGCCTGGCGTTGCTTGTCACTAGCGGGATAAGGGGCCAAAATTTTTTTCGCATGGGCTTTTTCACACCTAATCTGATCGGCGGCATTATTTTGGGCTTCATCTGGCAGTTTATTTTTTCCCGCGTCATCGTTTATCTAGGCGAAGCTTTAAACTGGCAAATCTTTTCTTCCTCGTGGCTGGCTGACCCTGATAAAGCCTTTTGGACCCTGGTGATCGTCGGGGTGTGGCAATCTTCCGGCTACATGATGTTGATTTATATTGCCGGTTTAATGGGCATTCCTAAATCCTTGCTGGAAGCAGCCAAGATTGATGGCGCTTCGAAATGGCAGCAATTAATCCGCATTAAAATTCCATTGATGATTACCGCCTTTACCATTAGTGTGTTTTTAACCTTGCAACGCAGCTTTGTCGTTTACGAAGTCAACTTGTCCTTGACCAACGGAGGTCCGTTCCGTTCCACAGAGCTGCTGGCCATGCATGTTTATAACGAAGCTTTTTTATATCAAAACTTTGGGCCGGGACAAGCTAAAGCGTTTATTCTCTTTCTGGTTGTGGCGGCCATTGCCCTCATTCAGGTAAGAGCCATGAAAAAGTTGGAGGTGGAGGCCTGATGAAGAACAAAACTTCGACGTTGGTCAAACCAGAAAGCAACGTGATCCTCAAAAAAAGGCCGTTGAAAAAGGGCAGCAAAGGGCTCATCTTATTTTTGCTGTCCAGCATCCTGTTGGTTGTGTATATTTTCCCCTTCGCCCTGGTCGTTTTAAATTCGTTCAAGGCCCGCGTCGATATCGTGCAAAACCCTTTTTCACTGCCGGAGCGGTTGAGTCTGGACAACTACATTTGGGCTTACCAAACCATGAACTTTTCAGCGGCTTTTATCAATTCACTCATTATTACTGTTTTTTCCGTAGTGATTATTATTGTGTTTTCTTCTATGTTGGCCTACTTTTTAGTCCGTTGGAAGTGGAAGATGAATCACCTGAATCCGTGAGGATTCATCTATTAATCCCTCACCTGCTTTGGTACAATGGGAATAAGTATAATCAGACTCTCCCACCTGGCAGGTGAAAAGGATGCGGTTTATTATTAAAGCCTCTCATGAAC
>NZ_BMKZ01000051.1 GCF_014644735.1 Caldalkalibacillus thermarum
CATGTAGTGGCTAAAGAAGCCATGCAGGAGGCGATCAACCGGGCAAAGTATCAGGGAATTGGTATGGTTGGGGTGATTAACAGCAGCCATTGCGGAGCATTATCTTATTATGTTCAAATGGCTGCCGGACAAAAAATGATCGGGATTGCCCTGACCCATACTGATAAAGTGATGGTGCCATTTGGGGGAGCAAAGCCCTATCTTGGTACCAACCCTATTGCCTTTGGTGTTCCGGCCAAGAAACATAAACCGATTATACTTGATATGGCAACAAGCGAAGTAGCCTTTGGCAAAGTGCTGCATGCCCGCAATCAAGGTTTGTCTATCCCGGACAGGTGGGGAGTTGATGAAGAGGGAAATCCAACTACGGATCCTCATCGGGTCAGTGCTTTGCTCCCGTTTGGAGGACCCAAAGGATATGGTCTGGCCTTGATGGTTGATGTACTGTCGGGTATATTAACCGGTTCCGCTTTTGGTCCCCATATAACAGCTATGTATGGGGATTATGACAAAAAGCGCAAGTTAGGACATCTACTCATGGCTATTGACATTTCCATATATACAACCGCAGACAATTTTTTAACTCATATCGATCAAATGATTGATGAATTGCATCAGGTACCGCCAGCACCTGGGTTTGAACGGGTGATGGTACCGGGAGAACCGGAGCAATTGAAAGAGGAAGAACGTTTGGCAAACGGCATCCCAATCACCAATGTCGTTTATCAGGAGCTGACTTCCGGAGAAGCATAATTTCTCCGGTTCGTGTCAACTCATAAAAAATCTTACCGAACTGAAACGGATCATTCATATAAAGTTAAATTGGGCACAAAGGATGACTATTACCACTAATAGTCAAGAAAACAGCCATTATCAAAATGTATCAAATAGGATGAGTACTCGTGAAACTGGTAAATTTATTGAAAGAATTTTGGACTCATCCTATTCCGCAACAACCATCAGTAACCTTACGGAGGTGTCCCTTAAGGATATTGATCAATGACAGCAAAGACCGTTAGAGAAGCGGTACATCGTTCCCTATTTAGACGGCACTTATATCAAACTTCGCCGGGATACCGTGCATTAAGACCCATGAACAGTCTTCCAGATGTCAAAGCAGCTGAAAAAAACGTGTACCTTACTGTACAGGATACCAATCACAAATGATCAGAAAGAAAGTTACGTGGGGGCCGTCAATTTAAACTTTAACAGGTGAAACTTTTTCAGCAATCCCAAATTACACAACATTTTCAAAAAAAATATGTTATAATAAATGTGAACAAAAACAAAAACATCGTTTTATATTATCGTACATCAACAAGTGTGGCAGTATAGGGCCTATTCAGAGGGAGGATGGATATGAATATCGTTCGCTTTTTAGATGAACAAGGAACAGCAGTTTTGGGTGTCTTAGAAGGGGAAGAGATCTATGAGATCACTACTCTTCATCCCGAAGCATGCCGGGACATTGTCACCCTGGCTCAGCATGCCAAAAATGTCGGTCAGACCCCTTCTCAATTGATTTCCTCATTAAACTATAGGCAGCAGGAAAAAGTTTACCGTCTGCAGAACGTTGAATTGTTAACTCCTGTTGATGCACCTGAAGTGTGGGCTTGTGGGGTGACATACGAGCGGAGCCGGGATGCAAGAAATATAGAAATGAAAGAAAAGCCCGAAGGACTTACGTTCTACGATAAGGTTTATGAAGCCGAACGTCCGGAAATTTTCTTCAAGTCCACGTCAGCCCGGACTGTTCACCCTCATCAACCAGTTTGCATCCGTTCTGATTCAGAGTGGCAAGTGCCAGAACCTGAGGTCGGTTTGGTTATTAATGGATCAGGTGAGATCATCGGTTATACTGCCGGTAATGACATGAGCAGCCGTGACATCGAAGGAGAAAATCCTCTCTATCTTCCTCAAGCTAAAATTTGGCGCAACTCATGCTCATTCGGTCCGACGATCCGTTTAGCTGAGACGGTGGATGACCCTTATAATATGGACATTGTGTGTCGTATTTACAGAGAAGAAAAGCTCATCTTTGAAGGCAGTGCTAATACGTCCCAGTTAAAACGCAAATTTCATGAACTCATTAACTATCTCCTCCGGGACAATGAGGTCTTCGACGGTACAGTTCTCTTAACTGGTACTTGTATTGTTCCTCCTGACGAATTTACCCTGCAGGAAGGAGATCTCATCGAAATTGAAGTATCCGGTGTGGGAACCTTGTCCAATCCTGTTGCTCTGGCGACACGGACAGGAGTACAAAAATCTTAACTTCATATAAAAAATCACAATGGTGGAAAAGGAGTGGGTATTTATGACACAAACTTATCTCAATTACATCAACGGAGAATGGAAAGCTTCTGCATCCGGTCAAACCATCAAGAGCATCAACCCGGCTAACGTTAATGAGGTCGTTGGGGAAATCCAAGCTTCAACTGCAGACGATGTTCAAGAAGCTGTTCAGGCGGCTAAAGCAGCTCAGAGAACATGGAAAAAAATGTCTGGCGCCGAACGAGGCCATATTTTGTATAAAGCAGCTGACATTTTGGAAAGTCGCCTAGATGAAATTGCCGAATCCATGACCCGGGAAATGGGAAAAACGCTCCCTGAGGCCAAAGGAGAAACGATGCGTGGTGTTCATCTGTTGCGCTATTATGCTGGGGAAGGCTTACGCAAAGTAGGGGATGTCATCCCGTCAATGGATGGGAAAACTCATCTTTATACGACCCGCGTCCCCTTGGGCGTTGTTGGTATCATTACCCCGTGGAACTTCCCAGTGGCCATTCCGATTTGGAAGATTGCCCCTGCTCTCATTTACGGCAATACCGTTGTCTTTAAGCCAGCCAGTGACACAGGGGTAACAGCAGCAAAAGTGGTTGAGGTCTTCGCACAGGCTGGTTTGCCAAAAGGAGTGCTTAATTTTGTCACTGGAAGCGGATCCCGTGTGGGTAATGCCATTATTGAACATGACGATATTCATGGTATCTCCTTTACTGGATCTAACTCAACGGGCCGTTATATTGCCCAAACTGCTGCTGCCCGGGGCGTAAAATATCAGCTTGAAATGGGAGGGAAAAATCCTGCCATCGTCGATGAAGAGTGTGATTTGGACTTGGCCGTCACCCAAGTCATCAATGGAGCCATGAAGTCGACGGGACAGAAATGTACGGCAACGAGCCGGGCTTTGATCCATCGCAACATTTATGAGCAATTTAAAGCTAAACTGCTTGATGAACTTCAAAAAATCACCATTGGAGACGGTTTGCAAGATGGCGTTTGGATGGGGCCTGTAGCCAACAAAAACCAGCTCGATACCATTCTCAAGATGATTGAAAAAGGCAAAAGTGAAGGCGGCAAGATTCTTTTCGGCGGGGAAGTGCCAGAAGGTGAGCAGTACAAGAACGGTTACTTTATTCAACCAACCGTGTTCGAAAGCGTCTCTCCCAAAGCAGACATTGCTCAGGAAGAGATTTTTGGTCCGGTTCTGGTGCTTATTCCAGTGGACAGTTTAGAGGAAGCTTTTGAAATTGCTAACGACGTCCGTTTTGGACTCAGTGCTTCTCTGTTTACCACTAACGTGAATAAAGCACTGTCATTTATAGATGAGATAGATGCCGGTATGGTTCGTATTAATGGTGAAACAGCTGGTGTGGAGCCCCAAGCACCATTTGGCGGCATGAAGGAATCCAGTTCACATTCCCGTGAACAAGGACGTGCTGCTATTGAATTTTACACTTCCATTAAGACTGTTTCCATTTGTCGTTAAGCTGATCATTCATCAAGGTAAAACTAGGCATCTCTTCTTGAAGACCTCTTCGTGAACTGGGTTCACGGAGAGGATTTTTTTACATTGAATAAGATGTGCTGGCAATTAAGGAATGATATTTAGGTAGAGTAAAATAATTATTGGTTCAGGGAGGATTTTTATGTAGAAAAGAGAAAGAGACCCATGGGTAAAAAACCGAAAAAGGAGGGTCTCTTTCCATGGAGTTATCCAATTATATCTCCATGTTATCGAAAAAAATTGTAGAAGGCAAGATGAATTTTGCAGATGTTGAGGAAGAATTGAAAAGACATCGGCTTACCTGGCGACAGAAGTAGCCTATCGTAAAAGTGAAAAGATGTTGAAGCAGCTGGGCATACCGATAGGCCATGAGACCATTCGCAACCATGTTCAAAGATATGGGGAAGCGATCAAACACAAACAGGAGCAATGGAATAAGGATGAGGCCAGTGGAAAACGTGCGAGTGAGATCATCATGGTGGAGTCCGATGGGATTTACGTTTCCCTGCAAGGCAAAGACCGGAAGAAAAGCAAGCGACATGAGATCAAAGTGGGCTGCCAATATGAAGGGTGGGAAAAGGCAGATCCTGCCGGGAGCAAGTACTGCTTGAAGAACCTACACGTGTTGGCCACCGTCGATTCAAGTGAGGCTTTTTGGGACCTTGACGCAATGTCGAAGGGAAAAGAAAGTCTCTAAAGCCAAGATTGAAGAACTGCGCAAGCGGATCTTGAGGCACTGGGAAAGCCCGAAGGATTACCGCACACGAGAAGTCAAACTGCCAGAGATCGCTCGTGGTGTAGGCAACATTGAAAACATCAACGATATTCTGATTGCTGACCAAATGAAAAAGCGTGGTTATGAGTTGGCGTGTCAGAGGAGCAGACCATCTCATCCAAGTACGAGCCAGCATTCTGAATGGCGAGTGGGAAGACGTTTCTCAGTGGGTTTTACGCCAAGCAGAGGCTGTACAAGAAGACAAAACGTGGCAGAAGAAAAACAGGCCAGCTCAGAGAAGAGCAAACTGTGGCGTGGTGTCAGGCACATATGCCCGGAGCCACAGGTTGTGAGCAGTGGCTAAGGGAGTTTTCAAAAGTAATACAGAACACTTTCATCGCTTAAAGCAATGAAGTTGTAAGAGCACTTGAAGGCAGGACTCGAAAAATGAGGTTCCATGGGTCTCGGGAAACAAAAAGAAAAAAGAACCAATAAACTATTGACGGTTACGAGTTGACACGTTGGGTTGTTCCTCATGCGCAAATGATGTAAAATAGTTTTCTAATGTAAAACAAATGACTTAACTGAATTGACACATGAAAACGTAATGGTGTATGAAAGGATATTATTTAGTGTTAGGGGGTGTTTAAAGTGAAAGAAACAAAAGGGCTCATTAATGCAGTTGACCGGGCATTACGAATCCTGGATTTATTTACTGATCAGCAGCCTGAATTAAAATTAACAGAGATCAGCAAAACGCTTAATTTGCACAAAAGTACTGTTCATGGTCTGTTACGCACTCTTGCTCATCATGGTTATATTTCTCAAAATCCAGAAACAGGAAAGTACCGGCTTGGGCTTAAATTTTTGGAAAAGAGCGACAGAGTATTGCATGCACTAGATCTCCGTAAAATCGCTAATCCTCATTTGCGAGAAATTGCTAAAAAATACGGCGAGAGTACCCACTTAGTGATATTGGAGGGTGGAGAAGCCATCTATATTGATAAAATTGAAGGCCACCTGGCCATCGGTATGTATTCCCGAATCGGTAAACGGGCTCCAATATATTGTACGGCAGTGGGAAAGGTTTTAGTTTCAGAAAAACCAGAATGGGAGCTTAAGGAGATTGTCCAAAACCAGAACTATATTAGGCATACCAAGAATACAATTAATAGTGCAGATGAATTATTGGAAGAAATTAGACGCGTCAGAGAGTTAGGGTATGGCATGGATGATGAAGAGTTAGAGATTGGATTGCGGTGTATCGCTGTTCCTGTGCGCAATAATACGGGTTCCATTGTAGCTGCCATTAGTATCTCAGGTCCTACAATGCGCCTCAGTAACAAGGTACTCCCTGAAGTGGTCGATAGCATGAAAAAAGCCGCTGCCCAGATATCGTCAGAATTGGGTTACCAAAAAGATAGAGAGCTGCCAATTTAATCCCCATAACAAACCACGTCAGAATGTGCTAGTTTTCTCCCCTTAGCCTTATCGTTGTCATGTACCCTTCCTTAACAGCGCGGATTAGCCTCCCATTAGAGCAATAAGATTGACATAGTGCAATCCGCGCTGATTCACCCGGCGTGTCAACTCATACAAAAATCTTACCGAACAGAAACTGATCACTCAAATTAAAATCTAACCCAAAAGGCACCACGAAGTGGTGAGAGAAAGGCTTTGCCCCTTGGTTATCCCTTCCTTTCTCGCCAACGAGCTGTCAAGGGCGGCGTAGCCGTCGCATCGCGATTGCTGTCAAGCAACCCTTGACAGGAGGCGGGCGAGAAAGGACAATGGAGTTAAAGGCAAGCCTTCTAATTATGGACGATTTGTTCTACAGTCTTGTCAGCCGATGGCGTCTGAGGGTCTTTAGCTAACACTGTAGTTTTTGATGCATGTTCAGCGGATTGAGGGCTTGCCTTTTTGCATCAGCGCCTCTGCTTGATCTGCAGAAAGCACTCCTTTTTCAAGTAGACGGTCAAATGGTGTTTTGGCCTGGTCATAGCGCTTTTTCACTTTACCCCCTTGCCGTGATTTGGCGATCACCTTACGCATGGGTAAAAGCAGGTTCACATAGGGGTCAAGGCGTGTATACACCGCATTAAGCCAAGCCACCGTTTCAGGTGTGTCATAGCGCTCGTAGCCCACAATCTCCCGCACATATTGCCGGTTTTTTTGCTCAGCCATGGGGTTATCCGTTTTTATGATACGGACGGCTGCGAGTGAACCTTATACCGTGAGCCTGGCAAAACTTGGGCAGATGATGGTTGAAAAATTCGCTGCCATTATCCGAATGTAAGCCCCACACCTCATGAGACCATTCAACCAGGATCTCCTTTAACGCTTCAAAAACGGCTTTTTGACTTTTGCCGAGGATCGCCCGTCTTCTGCTATAACCTGTCACCCGGTCCACCACGGTCAGGGTGTAGGCATAGTGGCCCAGCGCCTAGCCGCCGTTATGTTCCACCAAATGACATCCTCACATCCCATCCCCTCAGTAAGATTTCGATGTGAGTGATCCAATCTCCTTTCGGTAATATTTTAACTGAGTGATTGCGCCCGGTTTTGTAAAATGCTTAGATGTGTTAAAAAATTAATAAATAACATAATATTTGGGTGTATCTTGATTCAGAACAAGACGTTGAGGACAGGAGGGGATTATATGCTGCATATTGTCGCTTGTATCAAACAGGTGCCGGACACCAAAGTGATCAAAATGAATCCCAAAACCAATACCATGGACCGCTCCAGTGCACCTGCCATTTTGAACCCGTACGATGCCCATGCAGTGGAAGAAGCGGTACGCCTTAAAAAAAGGTATGGCGGCACGGTCTCTGTCCTGACCATGGGTCCGCCGCCGGCCGTCAAAGCGATAAAAAAGTGCATTGAGCTTGGGGCAGACGAAGGGTACATGATCACTGACCGTGCCTTCGCCGGAGCTGACACACTGGCGACCAGTTATGCGTTGACCAAAGCTTTGAATAAAATTGCTAAAATTCGGCCTATTGACTTGATCATATGCGGCAAAATGACGATTGACGGGGACACAGGTCAAGTAGGGCCAGGCATTGCCCGCCGTCTGGACATCCCGCCCCTGACCGGTGTGAAAAAAGTGGTGGAGATCAACAAAGAACAAGGCTATGCCGTTGTGCACCGCAAGTTAGAGGACGGCTATGAAGTGGTCCAATCCACCCTGCCCTGTCTGTTTACCGTTGAAAAAGAGATCAATGAGGTTTCTTTTGCTCCTTTGCCCAATATGATCAAAGCGGCCCGCTACCAGCCCCACATCTGGTCTGTCAACGACTTGGAGGATGTGGACCGCAAACAATTGGGACTGAAAGGTTCACCCACCATTGTGGCCAAAGTGTGGGCGCCGCCTAAGCCGGAAGGCGGTAAGCTGTTGGCAGGGTCACCGGAGGAGCAGGTTAAGCAGATCGTCTCCATTGTGCTGGAAAAGAAAGAGCTGTTCCAAGACAAGGGGGGAGTGCAATGAACTTTGCCGATTACAAGGGGATTTGGGTGTATATCGAGGAGAAAGAGGGCAGCATCGCCCCTGTTTCTCTGGAGCTGTTGGGAGCAGGCCGACAGCTGGCCGACAAACGGGGCGTAGAACTGGCCGGTGTCTTAATCGGCCATGGTGTCAAACATTTGGCCCAAACGTTGTTTGAGTATGGAGCCGATACGGTCTACGTCTATGATGCTCCCATTTTTGATCATTACCGCACAGAACCGTATATGTACGCCTTATTGGACTGCTGCCGGAAGTATAAACCGGAGGTGATCCTGTATGGTGCAACCCCTACGGGTAAAGATTTAGCCAGCGCTGTGGCGACCGACTTGCCTACAGGTCTCACGGCGGACACAACCATGTTGGACATTGAGGAAGATACGGGATTGCTTTTGGCCAGCCGGCCCGCTTTTGGCGGAAATATTATGGCCACGATTTTGTGTAAAAAATACCGTCCCCAAATGGCTACGGTGCGCCCAAAAGTGATGACAGCCCTCCAACCCCAACCGGGACGTACGGGAAAACTGGTTGAAGAAAGCATTCTGCTCCGGGAAGAGGATGTGCGCACCAAAGTGCTGGAAGTTGTGCGGGAGACCACCAAAAAAGTGCGCATTGACGAAGCAGACATTATCGTCGCCGGTGGCAAAGGCATGGGCAGCAAGGAAGGTTTTCAATTGATCCACCTGCTGGCTGAGGTCTTAGGGGCCGCTGTGGGAGCCAGCCGGGATGTGGTGGAGGCAGGCTGGATCGGTCATCAGCATCAGGTGGGCCAAACCGGAGTAACAGTGACGCCCAAAATCTATTTTGCCATCGGCATCTCCGGGGCCATCCAGCACCTGGTGGGTATGCAAAATTCGGGCTTAATTATCGCTATTAACAAAGACCCCAATGCCCCCATTTTCCAAGCGTGCCATTACGGCATTGTAGGCGACGCGTTTGAGATTGTCCCCTTATTAATCGAACACTTTAAGCAAGCCTTGTCCCACATGAACGAAGCCGTGCAGACAGAGGAGGAGGTACGCCATGCCTGAAAAATTTGATTGTATTGTGGTGGGCGCCGGTCCAGCGGGAACCTCTTGTGCCTATGAGCTGGCCAAAGCAGGAGTGAACGTGTTGCTTTTGGAACGGGGAGAATACCCGGGCTCAAAGAACGTGATGGGCGGTGTCTTGTACCGCAAAATGATGGAAGATATTATCCCTGGTTTTCACAAGGAAGCGCCTCTGGAGCGGCCCGTCGTCGAGCAGCGCTTTATGCTGATGGATAAAGAATCAGCTCTGGCTTTCAGCTACAAAGGGCTGGAATGGGCCCGCGAGCCTTATAACAACTTTACCGTGCTCAGAGCCAAATTTGACCAGTGGTTTGCCCAAAAAGCGGTGGAGCAGGGCGCCTTGCTGGTCTGTGAAACGGTCGCTTTGGAATGCATTGTTGAAGATGGCCGGGTGGTTGGGGTCAGAACGGACCGTCCCGATGGAGACGTGTATGCCGATGTGGTGGTGCTGGCTGACGGGGTCAACTCCCTTTTGGCCAAGCAACTTGGTTTTCATAAAGAATGGCGGCCTAATGAAGTGGCCCTGGCCACGATGGAAATTTTGAAACTGGATAAGAAAGTGATTGAAGACCGCTTTAATTTGGAACCTGACCAGGGGTGCACGATTGAAATGTTTGGGGATGCCACCAAAGGCATTCTGGGCACCGGGTTTTTGTACACCAACAAAGATACTTTAAGCATAGGCGTTGGCACGTTACTTTCCGGCCTGATCAAACATAAGATAAAACCATACGAACTGTTGGAGTATGTTAAAAACCATCCCATGATCCGCCCCTACATCCAGGGCAGTGAGCCTGTGGAATATTTGGCTCATCTCATCCCTGAGGGGGGCTACCGTTCCATGCCCAAGGTGGTTGGGCACGGGGTGCTGGTCGTCGGGGATGCGGCCCAGCTGGTTAATGCCATTCACCGGGAAGGCTCTAATCTGGCCATGACTTCTGGCCGTCTGGCTGCGGAAACCATTATCATGGGCAAGGAATACAATGATTTTTCTGAGAACATGCTGGACCATTACCGCGTCAAGCTGATGGAAAGTTTTGTGGGCCAGGACATGAAAAAATACAAAGATACAACCCATCACTTTGATAAATTTCCCCAATATTTCGAACGCTATATTCCCATGCTGAACCGGGCGGCCAGCCAAATGTTTACGGTTGATGGCCTGTCCAAATGGGAAAAGCAGAAAAAAATTTGGCGTGACATCGGCTCAGCAGGTGAAAAAATGAAACTTGCCCGGGATGTGATCCGGGCCTTGAGGGTGATGAAATAATGGCTGAAGCGGCCAGAAAAATCTCTCTGGAGGGTGCCAGGGAGACGGCCAAAGGGCAAACCATTGAGGAAAAACAGTATCTGGTCCGGTTCAATGCGGACACCAAATCCCACCTGCATGTCCTTGACCCGGAGATCTGTATGACCAAATGTCCGGACAAAATCTGTACCATTTTTTGCCCGGCAGATGTGTACAAATGGGAAGAGGTCCGCATGCATGTGGGGTATGAAGGGTGTCATGAATGCGGCAGCTGCCGCATCGGTTGTCCTTACCAAAATATAAAGTGGGAATATCCCAAGGGCGGTCATGGGATCGTCTTCCGCTTAGGGTGAACATGATGTTCAAAATTGGTGACTGTGTAATTTACGCCTTGGATGGGGCCAGAGGGGTTGTGCTGGGTATGAACAACCATTCCTGCCACGTGATCTGGGAAGACTATTTTGTCAGTTGGGAAAAGATGGAGCTGCTGACGGTGGATGATGAGCTGACGAAGAAGCAAAAAATTGCCGTTCCTAAGCGCACGCCGACTTAAATGTTCTCTTCTGTCCAACTGGAGGCTTTCATTTCAAATACATGTGTCTTGATTTTTAAAATAGATTGATATAGAATAAGAATTAACATTGTATGCGTTTTCTTTTTAAACATATATCGGAACAACATTCCGTATATCGGAATAATCGATCCCTATATGTTTGATTAAACTAATATAATCAACATGATTCACTCTAGCACACGACAAAGAAGATTGAGGTGGAAGAGGATTGGCATTAGACGTTGTCACATTTGGTGAGACAATGGTGTTATTTAGTTCAGACCGGCCAGTGCCCCTTGAGTATACCCATCAGTTTTACAAACAGATTGGCGGGGCTGAGTCCAATGTGGCCATTGGTTTGGCGCGGTTGGGACATCAAGTGGGCTGGTTCAGCAAGTTGGGCAAAGACCCGTTTGGCCGCTTCATTGAGAAGTTTATCCGGGGGGAAGGGGTCGATACGAGCCGGTGCATGTATACCGACCAGGCCCCCACTGCCGTGTTTTTTAAGGAAAAATTAAATCCCAAAAACATTAATGTCTACTATTACCGTAAAGGTTCAGCAGCCAGTCTGCTGCGAGCGGATGATCTGGATGAAGCATACATCACTTCAGCCAAAATGCTTCATCTGTCCGGTATTACTCCTGCGCTGGGCTCATCGGCGAAGGAAACGGTGTATAGAGCAATTGAGATGGCCAAGGCAAAGGGCGTCAAGGTTGTGTTTGACCCCAACATCCGTCTGAAGTTATGGTCCCTAGAGGAATCCAAGCCTGTATTGCTGGATTTGATCCGCCAAGCTGACATTGTTTTGCCTGGTGTGGAAGAGGGACAGCTCATAACAGGAGAAGAAGAGCCTGAAAAGATTGTTGACGCATTGCGTGCCCATGGGCAGCAAATCTTCGTTGTCAAGATGGGAGCAAGGGGTGCCTATTACGATAACGGCCAGGAAAAGGGTTATGTTCCAGGCTTTAAAGCGGAAGTGGTTGATCCCGTTGGCGCTGGTGACGGATTTGCCGCCGGCGTAATCAGCGGGCTGCTTCGTGGCTGGACCATGCAGGAGGCGGTGCGGCTGGGTAATGCTGTAGGGGCCATGGTGGTGGGTGTCAGCGGTGATGTGGAAGGCTTGCCCTATTGGCATGAAGTTGAGCAGATGCTATATAACAACGGCACAAGGCAAGATGTTATGCGTTAAAAAAGGTATTCAACATTCAAGCACTGGACCCAAATCTAGGTAAAGGAGAAGGTAGAGATGAGAAAGGAGCAGGCGTTACAACAGTTATTGGAGAACGGGCTCGTTGTGGTCGTTCGACGTCCCCCTTTTAGAGAAGTGGAGGCTATTGCCCAAGCCTTGGTGGACGGCGGTGTCCAAGCCCTTGAAATTACCTTTGATTCTGAGGATGCTCCACAGATGATTGACAAACTGAAAAGCAGATTTGGAGATGAGGTGCTTGTCGGGGCTGGCACAGTACTGTCAGTGGAGCAGGTTAAACAAGCAGTTGCTTGTGGTGTTGATTTTGTGTTCTCGCCCCATTATGACCCAAGGATTGTGGAGGAGACGATTAAACATGGAAAAATCTCTATTCCGGGCGCTATGACGCCTACAGAGATTGTTCAAGCCCATCACAGTGGAGCAGATTTGATTAAAGTGTTCCCAGCTTCAACGTTGGGCCCCCGTTATTTTAAAGAACTGCGGGGACCGCTGTCCCATATCCGGCTCATGCCCACAGGAGGCGTGAATCTGGATAATATCCCGGCCTTTATTGAAAACGGGGCCGTGGCTGTAGGGGTCGGGGGAGCTTTATTAAAACCGGCCTTGATAAAAGAAAAAGCGTATGCTCAGCTGACTGAATTAGCCAGCCAGTTTGTTGAAACACTTAAAAAAGCTCGTAATTAGGCAAGGCTTTATTCAACAACTTTTATCATTATATCGGAACTATGTTCCGTATTATTGAAGGGGGTGATACATAGGACAGTTGTACAGGAATTAGATAACTTAAAGTTATTCATGTATACCTTTTCAATTAGACATGTTATCTTAGGGTGAAGCTGATTGGAAGAGAAAATGAATAGGTTACGTAATAAAACAAGATAGGGGGAGTCATTAACATGATTTTGAAAGCGGTTTTAAGAGTTGGTTGTTTACTTGCGTTAATCGGTCTGCTAACAGCTTGTGGGCAAACGGGAGAGGAAGGTGCGACAGAAAGCAGTGAAAGTAGTGCTCCTGAAACCAAAACGATTAAAGTAGCTAATTACTTTGCTTCTGACCATCCACAAAATGTGGCTTTGAGAGAAACTTTTAAGCCAATGGTGGAAGAAAATTCAGAGGGTCGCTTGAAAGTAGAGATCTATGATAACAGTCAGTTAGGAGCAGAAGAAGCGTTCTTAGAAGGTGTACGCAACGGCACCATTGAAATGGTGGTTGCTGGTATGCTGTTACAGGGAAGTGAGCCCAAAATTGGTGTTGTGGAGTGGCCCTTTATTTTCCGTGATTATGATCATGCTAAAAAGGTACTAAATGGCCCTGTTGGGGAAGAAATTGCCCAGGCCTTTGAACAGTTTGGTGTCAAACCCTTAAACTGGACAGTTAATGGTTTTCGGGTTGTATCCAGCGACAGAGCCATCGAGTCTTTGGAAGATTTCAATGGCTTCAGATTAAGAATGCCCAATGCCCCAATCTTTATCAGTGTGGGAGAAGCATTAGGGGCCAATGTGACGCCGCTTGCTTTTTCCGAGGTGTTCACTGCTTTGGAACAAGGTGTTATCAATGGACAGGAGAACCCATATATCACCTTAGTTCAATCAGGATTTTATGAGGCTCAAAGTCATGTCATTGAAACTAGACATATCTTCAGTCCTAACATTTATTTGCTGAACCAAGCTTTTTGGGATAGTCTAGATCCAGAATTGCAGGAAGTAGTAGCTGAAGCAGCCGCTGCTGCTGCTGAGCAAGTGTGGGAGTTGCTCATTAAACAGGAGAATGAGATGAAAGAGTACCTGAAAGAGCAGGGATTGGTGATCATCGAACCCGATGAAGCCTTCAGGCAGGAAATGATAGATGCCATGCAGCCTGTATATGAGGAACTTTTTAAAGAATATGAGTGGGCTGAAGATCTCTACCGGCGTATTACTGAACAGTAAATGGATATAGGATTATCCTAAATCCATTTCTGCTCATTCTGCTCACTATTAGGAGGTGGGACTCCAATGAATAAAATGGTACGGGTTCTTAACGGACTATTAAACGGTATCATTACGGTTATTTTTTCAAGTATGGTACTGCTAGTATTTGTCAACGTTGTTTTACGTTATGTGCTTGACTCAGGGATTACCTGGTCAGAAGAATTTGCTCGCTTTTTATTTGTTTATATTGTCTTTTTGGGGGCAATAGTCGCGCATAAGGAGAAAGCGCATCTAGGCGTGGATCTATTAGTAGGCTCGCTTCCTCTTGGGTTGCAAAAAGCGGTTTATGCCTTGATTAATTTCATCGTCATTGCCGTTCTTTATTTGTTTGTAGATGGTGCACTTAAAATGTATCAACTGAACATTAATAATTTTGCACCTGCCACAGGTATTTCACTTTCTGTCTTATACGTAGCCGGAATTGCGGCAGGTATCATTATGATAGTAATCAGTGCGGTGCAAACGATTCAGTTTGTCTGGTTTAACAAAAATGCACCGAGCTGGGCCAAATCAGAAGCGCATGATTCCTCTAAGGAGGATCGATCATCATGATATGGGTTTTTTTAGGTGTATTGTTTGCCTTTCTTTTTCTCGGTGTGCCTGTGGCTTTTGCGATGTTGATCAGTGCAATCGCCATGATGTTGGTGATGGGCAATTTTGACACACAGATCATTGCTCAAAACCTAATCAATGGGGCCAACAGTTTTCCGTTATTGGCTATTCCCTTATTTATCTTAGCCGGAGAGATTATGAATGCGGGCGGGATTTCACGCCGAGTGGTGGACTTTGCCATTAAAATGGTCGGACACATCCGGGGCGGACTGGGATACGTGGTCATTCTGGCCGGTGTCTTGTTTGCTGGATTGTCCGGATCCGCTGTGGCTGATACAGCCGCATTGGGGGCCATATTAATTCCCATGATGGCCGCCAGAGGCTATGATATTAAACGTTCAACGGGTTTGGTGGCCTCATCCGGAATCATTGCGCCCATTATTCCCCCCAGTATTCCCTTAATTTTGTTTGGTGTGGTGGGGGGAGTTTCCATTACACAGCTGTTTATGGCTGGTATTGTACCAGGAATTTTGTTTGCTATGGGATTAATGATTGCATGGTATCTGGTTGCAAAGAGGGATAATTATGAAAAAATGCCCAAGGCCAGCAATAAGGAACGTCTGCAAGCATTTGCTAAGGCTATATGGGCTCTGTTGTTGCCTGTAATTATCATCGTTGGATTGCGGGGCGGCATTTTTACCCCAACCGAAGCAGCGGTTGTTGCGGTGGTGTATGCTTTATTAATAAGTTTTACTGTATATCGTGGGGAATTGAAAATCAAAGATCTCCCTCAGGTGTTTGTCAACGCCACCAAAACAACAGGCGTGGTCATGTTTCTGGCTTCGGCAGCCATGGTGACGGCGTGGGTGATTACAGTGGCTCAAATTCCGGCCCAATTGGTGGGAATCCTAGGAGATATCACCGAATCGCCTTTGTTGTTACTCTTGATTTTGATGATATTCCTTCTTTTGGTCGGTTTGGTTATGGATATGACACCAGCTATTTTGATCTTTACCCCTATTCTGTTGCCTGTAATTGAAGCAGCAGGTATTCATCCGGTTTATTTTGGGATCATTATGGTAATGACCTTGTGTA
>NZ_BMKZ01000052.1 GCF_014644735.1 Caldalkalibacillus thermarum
ATACCTGGATTCAGGCAGCCCTTCAAAGTCCATTCAAGCCTTTTCATGATTTCAGCAAGACACTGGTGACTTGGAAAACTCATATTTTAGCCTATTTTCGGTTACCCTATACCAATGCAAGGACAGAAGGTATAAACCATAAGATTAAGAACCTTAAAAGAAGGGCTTATGGCTACCGGAATAGAGAACGATTTAGGTTAAGAGTTAAGCTTGAATGTGGCTGTTTTCAACAAGATCATTCCCTTCTTCACTTCGCCTCAGCATAGATGATGTCGCTTCAAGCCTCAAGCCAAAAGCGCTTGACCCTTTCGCGCCATCATCTCTTGATTGACTAGGTGAAGAAGGAGGTTTTACGGCTTATACCAGGCCCGGAAATGTGCGAGCTCCACAAAAAATGACGAAGAGCCAGAAAAGAAGGGGCGGACCAAATCCGGTCGATCTTGGCCCATTTCCGCCAGAACCCTCCTGAAACATTGGCCGGCCAACGGGTTACGGTCATTGAAGACTATCTCAGCCAAAAGCGGCACGAGATTGAGACTGGAAAAACGGAGCCGATCACCTTGCCTCAGTCCAATGTCCTTAAATATATTTGTGAAGATGAGTCTTGGGTGGCTCTCCGCCCCTCTGAACGGAGCCAAAAGCTAAATTTTACTTTGGGGTAAAGGGAGAGACCATGGAAGAGAGCCGGCATAAGCTCGAACAGTTAACCCGGGATGTGATGGGGAAAATACAGACCCATGTATCTCTAAATGTATGATATTTTAACCAGGTGTATGATCTGGCCGTTGGCATCGATGCCAACGGCTTATTTGTGCGCCAAAATTGAATTTAAATTTGATTAAAAAATGATTGACAATTGGAAACTTATTGTTGTATTCTGTATACAGAACAAGGAACACTGAATACGAAATAGGTGATGGCCATGAAAAAACTCAAGCCTGCTGAAACATTGGCTGAACAAGCTTATCAAGTCATTAAAAAAGCAATTATAAACAATGAATTTGGACCTAATGAGGCGCTGGTTGAGGAACATATTGCCCAGGAACTGGGGATTAGCCGTACCCCTATAAGGGCAGCGCTTAATCAACTAGCTTATGAAGGTCTGATTGAAATCAAGGCAGGAAAAGGGGCCAGAGTGAGTGCCATTTCCGAAAAAGATGTCCTTGATTTTCAACTTTTACGGGATGCTTTGGAACCTCTGGCAGCTAAAATTGCGGCAGACAAAATCAATGAACAAGATATTGAGCAACTGCGTCAAATCTGTGACCAGCAATACCAATCCATCGCCAATAAGGATTATTATCGATTTATTGAATTGGATTATCAGTTTCACTCCAAAATTGCTCAAATAACTGAAAATGCAAAACTAAGCGAAATTGTGGACAATCTTAATAATCAAATTCAGCGATTCTTGATTTTATCCAATACACTGCAAGACAGTGCCCTGGGGGCTGTCGAAGAACACTTGACTTTGGTAAAGGCGCTGGAAGCGAGAGATGCAGATTTAGCTGAAAAAATGATGCGTCAGCATGTTCAAAATGTGACCACACGCATTTTGACATCATCATAAATCATTTAATAAGGGGGAATAAAATTGAAACGATGGACAGTCTTGATGTTGTTTCTAGCTTTGTGCTCTGTACTGGCAGCATGTGGCGGAGAAACAACATCGGGTGAAACGGGGAGTGAAGAGGCTCAGAATGAAGTCTATGAAATTCGGGTGGCACATTTGGTAAACGAAGAACAGTCGACTCATGTTGCCTTGCTTGACTTTAAAGAAAGAGTGGAAGAACGGACAGATGGCAGAGTCCAGATCAAAATTTACCCCAGTGGATCTCTTTATCCTTCTGACCGTGAAGCCATCGAAGCAGTTCAAATGGGTAATTTGGAAATGACCATTCCAGCCGTCGCTCCATTAGCTGGTTTTAACAGCAAATTTATGGTGTTTGATCTGCCGTTCCTATTTGAAACAAAAGAGGCGGCTTACCGTGCTTTGGATGGGGAACTGGGTCAAACGCTTTTGGAAGATTTGAGAAACGATGGTTTGCGTGGATTGGTTTTTGCTGAAAACGGTTTTAGGCACATTACCAACAACCGAGGACCTATTGAAGAACCGTCCGATTTAGAAGGTCTCAAATTTCGTACGATGGAAAACCCTGTGCATACCGATACATTCCGAGCTTTAGGGGCTAATGCATCACCCTTCTCTTTTGGTGAACTGTATACTGCTTTACAACAAGGAACCTATGATGCAATGGAATCTCCAGTCTCGTTGATCTACACCAGCAAGTTTTATGAGGTTCAGGATTACTTGACCTTAAGCGGCCATTTTTATGCGGCCACTATAATGTTAATGAATGAAGATTATTTTAATTCCTTGCCAGAAGATATTCAGCAAATTTTACAAGAGGAAGCAGAAACCTATCGGGGTGAGCAACGTCAGCTTGCTGATCAACAGGACAACGAATGGTTGCAAACTTTAAAGGATGAGGGCATGAAGGTTAACGAGTTGACGGTAGAGCAGAAACAGGCCTTTATTGAAGCCACAAAATCGGTTTATGACGCCTATGCGGACGAAATCGGCGCTGATCTGATTGAAATGGCCAGGCAGGCCAATCAGTAAAAGCTAATGTTTGCTGGAAAAGGAGACCGAGTGCTCCTTTTCCCCCTTTTTTAATCTAGGGTGGGGGATACCAATGGGAATGTATAAATGGATTGATGAAAAATTAGAAGAGGTTTTATTAGTCACCACCATGGTGGTTATGGTTATCTTAATTTTTTACCAAGTATGTTCACGTTACTTTTTCAATTATTCCTTAAGCTGGACTGAGGAAGTCGCCCGATATATACATATTTGGCAAGTATGGCTAGGGGCCAGCTTTGCGGTTAAAAAGCAGCGGCATATCCGTGTGGAAATATTTGTGAAGAAACTGCCCGGAACATTTAAACGAGTTGTTGATATAACCGCATTGTTGTTGTGGTTCTTCCTTGCCATGGTATTAGCTTACGAGGGGACGCAAGTGGTAAATCATATCTTTGAGCGGGGACAACTGTCTCCTGCCATCCGCATGCCGATGTGGCTGGCCTATTTGGCTGTTCCCGTAGGCGGAATACTAATGTCGATCCGTTTGATTCAACAGCTTGTTTCCCTGTTTAGGAATAAACAGGCCATCCCCTCGGAAAAAGGAGGAGAACCCCAATGACCGTCTTGATGTTATTTGGGACATTATTGCTGTTTATTATCATGGGTGTGCCAATTGCCATCTCTTTGGGTTTGGCCGCAATATTTACAATCATATTTACGACGGATATTGCACTTAGCACGGTGGCCCAAAGGGCGTTTACTTCACTGGATACCTTTCAACTGATGGCGATTCCCTTTTTTATGCTGGCCGGTATTTTAATGAGCAAAGGTGGGGTGTCCAAACGCTTGTTGAACCTTGCTTCCGCCTTGGTTGGGTTTCTGGTTGGAGGATTAGCCATGGTCACCGTGGTGGCCTGTATGTTCTTTTCAGCCATATCCGGATCAGGGCCTGCAACAGTGGCCGCGATTGGTTCATTCATGATTCCGGAAATGAAAGCCCGTAATTACGGCCAAGGTTTTGCCTGTGCCATTACGGCTGCAGCCGGAGCGATCGGAGTCATTATCCCGCCCAGTATTCCTTTTGTATTGTATGGCGTTGTAGCAGGCGTATCGATTGGCGGCATGTTTCTGGCAGGAATATTGCCCGGCATTGTACTGGGTATATCGTTAATGATTGTGTCCTATGCCATCTCCAAAAAAAACAATTATGTTGCTGCTTCTGCCCAAAGCACACTGAAGGAAGTGTTGGCTGCCTTTTGGGAGGCCAAATGGGCCTTGTTAATTCCGGTCATTATTTTAGGGGGAATTTACGGTAGTATCTTTTCCCCCACTGAAGCGGCAGTAGTAGCCGTGGTCTATGCCTTGATCATTGGTATCTTTGTCCATAAGGAATTAGATATGAAATCGATCTACGATTCCCTGGTTGAAGCAACCTTAATCAATGGCTCAACAATGATCATTATAGGTTTATCTATCTCTTTTGCTTATTTGATGACTTTGGAGCAGATACCCAATGCAGTGGCCAGCTTTATTACAGGTATCTCTGAAAACCCGATAGTTATTTTACTGATTATTAATATTTTTCTTCTGTTTGTGGGAGCATTTATTGATACCATTTCGGCTTTGGTGGTTTTAACCCCGATTTTATTACCGGTGGTTACAGCAGTTGGTATTGACCCCTTTCATTTTGGAGTGATCTTGGTCACCAACTTGGCGATTGGTTTTATTACGCCTCCTTTGGGGGTTAACCTGTTTGTGGCTTCCAGTATAGGTGGAACAAGAATTGAAACCATTGCTAAGGCCATTGTTCCCATCTTTTTGATGCTTGTCATTTCATTATTAGTGATTACGTATGTGCCTCCACTTTCAACATTTTTACCTCAACATTTCCTTGGGAGGTAGTGAACCGTGATAATTAGCACCACAGATGAAGTGTTAGATCATCATTTGCAAAGAATAAAAGATCATGTGGGTCAGGACGTTTTTGTGTACCGTTCCATCGAAGATGTTCCAGCTGATGTACAGGACCAAACGGAAATCCTGTTAACATTCGGCAATGATCTTACCACGGAGCGGGTCAAGAACTTTCCTCGTTTACAATGGATTCAAATGTTTAGTGCGGGTTTGGAAGATTTACCTTTTTCCTCACTAAAACAAAGAGAGATATTAGTCACTAATGCTAAGGGGATCCATACGGTTTCCATGAGTGAGTATGTCATTGGCGCTATGCTTTATTATGAAAAACATTTTGACCGCTTTTTGCGTTTGAAACAAGACAAGGTTTGGGACAGAGAAACGTTGGTTGGAGAATTGGACGGCCGTTCTGTCCTCATTTATGGCACCGGAACAATTGGTTCCAAAATTGCCGAAAAAGCCAAGGTGTTTGGTATGACTGTTCATGGAGTTAACACTCGGGGAGCTTTGACGGCACCTTTTGAGCGTGTATACACAATGGAGGAGGCCCAATCAATCGTGGGGCACTATGAGTATGTGGTGCTTGTATTACCCTCAACGCCGCAAACCAAAGGCATTATATCTCGGTCATACCTGAACCAATTAAACTCTGAAGCCGTCCTGATCAATGTGGGTAGGGGGGACGTAGTTGATGAGGATGCTTTATGTGATTTATTACAGGCGGGGAGAATCAGGGGGGCCGTGCTTGATGTGTTTCAAAAGGAACCACTCCCGACAAACAGTCGGTTGTGGGAGTTAGACAATGTCCTCATCACACCGCATATGTCGGCCAAATCATACCGGTATATCGACCGTTGCATTGATATCTTCATTAAAAACTATCAATGTTACCGGGAGGGACACATTGAACGCATGATCAACAAGGTAGATCTCACACGATATTACTAGCGAGGAGGCTCAATATGTATGAGAAGATAAAAGGACTCTCTCTGGCAGAACAAGTGGAGGTCTTAACGCGTACTTTGGTTACTCATGCAAGTATTAACGGAACCGAAGGTGAAACCAGGATTGCCGATGAGATCAAAAAATGGCTGCTTTCCTTTCCTTATTTCAAGGCACATCCCGAACTGGTTTGGGAACAGGTCTTGCCTCATGACCCCTTAGGGCGCAAAAATATCTTTGCCCTAGTTAAAGGCAAACCTGGACTCAATCAAACGGTTATTTATCACAGTCATCTGGACACGGTGGGCATTGAAGATTTTGGTGCCCTTAAAGATCACGCTTTTGATCCGGATTACTTAGAAACATTTTTTAAGGCTTATTCAGCAGATCCGCGTGTGCAACAGGATGCCCTATCCGGTGATTACTTATTTGGCCGCGGTTCAGTTGATATGAAGAGTGGAATTGCTGTTCACCTGGCCAATATCCTGCGTTTCTCCCAAAATCCGGAGGAACTGAATGGAAATCTATTATTGATGATCAACCCGGTGGAGGAAAACCAGCATACTGGTATCATTGAGGCCATTAAAGAATTAAAAAGGCTAAAAGAGGAAGAGGGGCTCTCGTTTGTCTTGGCCATCAACAATGATTTTACCAGTTCGTTATATGACCAAGATCCCCATTATTATATCTATACCGGGGCTGTTGGTAAACTTTTGCCTTGTTTTTATATTTCCGGAAGGGAAGCCCACGTGGGAGAAACGTTAACCGGGGTAGACCCCACCTTGATTGCTTCTGAGATAAACCGTCGGATCAACAATAATATGGATTTGGCTGAAGAGATTGAAGGAGAACTGATCTTGCCCCCGTCCTGCCTATATCTGCGCGACCAAAAAGATTTCTATAATGTCCAAACGGCAGGAAGAGCTTACCTTTATTTTAATTTGTTTTTATATCGCTCCACTCCTGAAACTGTGCTAAATAAACTCAAATTACTGGCGGTAAGAGCTTGCCAAGAGACCACCCAATATTTGCAAAACCAATATCAGGCTTTTATCAAACGGACAGGATATCTCCACTCCCGTCTGTCTTGGGACATCAAGGTATATACCTATGAAGAATATGTCCGGTATTTAAAAGAAAAAGGGATTGAGGCAGACAAGATTGCCAAACAAGTCGTGAAGGAAAACAAACAAATGGAGTCCCGCCAATTGTGTTTTAAAATTATGGAAGCTTTAGAACAAAAAGAGCCTGATCGTCATCCCAAGGTGATTTTATTTTTTGCGCCACCTTATTGTCCGCATAACTACCTGGATGAGTCGGTGGATCAAGACAGAAGAAAATTGGAAGTTTTGCAACAGGTGGCTAAAAAAGTTGGAGAAGAATGCAAACTATCATTTATGATTAAACATTTTTTCCCTTATCTATCAGACAGCAGTTATCTATCTTTACATGAAACAGATGAAGAATTGCAGGCCTTGGTCCATAATTTTCCACAGTGGGAGGACATCTATCCTTTGCCATTCCAAGACATGCGGAAGCTCGATATTCCTTCCATTAATATGGGTGTTTATGGACACGATGCGCACCAGTGGACCGAACGGGTGTATAAGCCCTATTCGTTTTCGGTTTTGCCTCAATTAATTAAAGAGACCACACTAGCCATTTTAAACTTGAATGAAACGGGAAAGGAGCATCAGAATGACACAAACCAAATTAACACTGTATGACCGGGCATTAAAGGTCCTTCCTCCAGCTGCAATGAGAGCGACCACCCTGGGGATTGTTGAGGCTCAAGGCAGTTATGTCATTGATGAAGAAGGCAAGCGTTATTTAGATTTTGCCAGCGGTGTCGGTGTGACCAACGTGGGTCATAACCATCCGCGTGTCGTGGAAGCGGCCAAGCAGCAAATGGAAAAAATGATCCATGTCGGACATAATGTGGCTTATTATCCCTCATACTTAGAGCTTGCTGAAAAATTGAGTCATTTAAATGGTGGCGAGCACATGGTTTACTTTAGTAACAGCGGCGCAGAAGCCAATGAAGGTGCCATTAAATTAGCGAAAAAAGTAACCAAACGGCCGGCAGTAATTTCGTTTAAACGGGGTTTCCACGGACGGACATTGGGGACTACCACTTTGACGGCCTCTAGTGCTGCTTACCGTGAGGATTACGAAGGTTTGTTACCCAGTGTGTATCATGCTGAATTTCCTTACCCGTTCCGCAGTGGACTGTCGGAAGAGGAGGAGTGCGCCCGTTGTCTGAAACAGCTGCAGGAACTTTTTCAGTTGCAAGTTTCTCCACAAAGTGTAGCAGCCATCTTGGTGGAACCCGTACAGGGAGAAGGGGGATACATTGTCCCGCCATCCCGTTTCCTTCAAGAGCTGCGGCAGATATGTGACAAGCATGGGATTCTGCTGATCTTCGATGAGATTCAAACAGGTTTTGGGCGGACGGGAAAAATGTTTGCCTATGAATATTTTGGGGTTCAACCCGATATTTTAGTTTTAGCCAAAGGAATAGCATCCGGTTTTCCTTTGAGTGCCATTGTCGCCCGCCGGGAGCTGATGGAACAATGGCCAGCTGGTACACATGGTGGAACGTACGGAGGGAATCCGGTGGCGTGTGCGGCAGCCTTGGCTACCATTAGCGTCCTTGAAGAGGAGGGACTGGCCAATGCCCAGCAGATGGGCCGCTATTTTAAATCCGGCTTGGCCACATTACAGGAGAAGTTTAAAGGCATTGGTGAGGTCCGCGGACTAGGCCTGATGCTGGCTATGGAATTAGTGGATGATAATGGCCAGCCGGATAGCCAAACAGTGGATGCCTTAAGGCGTTATGCTTTGGAACAAGGCTTGATTTTGCTCACTTGCGGCACGGATAAAAACGTGATTCGCTTTATACCGCCAACAACCGTCACCCGGGAGGAAGTGGATCAAGCATTGCAAATTATAAACGAAGGCTTTCAACAACTTCAGTCATAAGGAGAGATCAGTATGTTGTATATCAATGGAGAGTGGATTAAAACTGGCTCAAAGGGGACCCTGCCGGTGACAAATCCAGCCACAGGGGAAAAAATTGAAACGGTGGCCTATGCCGGACAGGAGGAAACACGAAAGGCCATTACGGCAGCGGAACAAGCCTTTGAGTATTGGAAAAAGCGAACGGCCAAGGAAAGAAGCGCTTATTTATATCAAGCGGCCCACTATTTGCGCCAAAGAGTGGATGAATTAGCCGAAACGATTACACGTGAGATGGGTAAGCCTGTCCGGGAGGCGAAAGGTGAAACATTGCTGGCCATCGATTATCTGGAATGGTATGCCGAAGAGGCCAAGCGCATATATGGGGACACCATTCCGGCTTCCCATGCTGACAAACGGATTTTAGTTATTAAGGAACCGGTGGGTGTCACAGCAGCCGTCACACCCTGGAACTTTCCCATCGCCATGATTACACGCAAAATTGCGCCTGCCATGGCAGCGGGCTGCACCGTCGTTTTAAAGCCAGCCTCGGCCACTCCGTTATCAGCTATCAATGTCTTTAAAGCTTTTGATGAAGTGGGGCTGCCTCCTGGTGTGGCCAATCTGATTATTGGGACAGCGTCGGAGGTCGTGGGCGAAATGACAGCCAATCCCAAAGTACGTAAAATTACCTTTACCGGGTCAACAGAGGTGGGGAAGCAATTACTGCGCCAATCCGCAGATACGGTGAAGAAAGTGTCCATGGAATTGGGCGGGCATGCCCCGTTTATTGTCTTTAACGATGCTGATCTGGATCAAGCTGTGGAAGGGGCGATCGCCAGCAAGTTTAGAAACGCAGGCCAAACGTGTATCTGCACCAACCGCATCTACGTCCAGGAAGATATTGCTGATGTATTCGGACACAAAATGGCTGAAAAAGTGAAGGCCCTGAAGGTAGGAAATGGATTGGAGGACCAGGTGGACATCGGTCCGTTGATTGACCGCTTTGCCCTGGAAAAAGTGGAGGATCATGTCCGTGATGCGGTTCAGAAAGGGGCCCGCATCTTGTGTGGAGGTGAGACGTTGGTTATTGCCGATGCTAAAGGATACTTCTACGCACCTACGGTATTACAAGGGGCCACAGAAGAAATGAAGATTGCCTCTGAGGAAACGTTTGGCCCCGTCGCTCCCATCTTTACCTTTAAAGATGAGCAAGAGGCGATACAGAAAGCCAATCACGACACCTATGGCTTGGCGGCTTATTGCTATACACAAAATATGAAACGGGCCTTTCAAATGATGGAAGCCTTGGAATATGGAATTGTGGGAATCAATGATCCCATACCGACTACAGCTCAGGCACCGTTCGGCGGTGTTAAAGAGAGTGGGATTGGACGGGAAGGCGGAAAATACGGGATTCAAGAATATCTCGAAGATAAATTTGTTTCCATCAAATTGGATTAAGGCGGGGATATCAATGATCAAGTGGCAAGAGGAGGTTTTCCGTCTGATAGATGATTCGCGCCGAATTTTTACGGCTGAGGCGGATCGTCACAGCTATGCCTATGATGCGTCATTTGGCTATTTTGTGCCTGAAATGGTGGTTCAGCCCATATCGACGGCTGAAGTGGTTCATATTGTCAAGCTGGCGAATCTTTATAAAATCCCTCTCTATCCCAGAGGACAGGGCTCTTGTTTAAGCGGGGGCCCTTTGCCTGTCCGAGGCGGCATCGTCTTGGATTTGACAAGAATGGATCAAAAATTAGAGCTCTATCCGGAAGACCTTGTGGCCGTCGTATCGCCTGGCGTGAAAACAGCTGATATCAAAAACGAAGCGTTAAAACACGGTCTTTTTTATCCGCCTGATCCCAGCAGTGCCCATGTATCAACCATTGGCGGTAATGTGGCGGAGAACTCCGGAGGTCCCCGGGGTCTTAAATATGGGGTCACCCGTGATTATGTACTGGGACTGGAGGTGGTAACCCCTGAAGGGAAAGTGATCCGGACGGGCGGGAGAACGATAAAAAATGTGACAGGCTATGACCTGACCAAGCTGTTAGTCGGATCAGAGGGAACGCTCGGTGTGATCACCGAGATTAGCCTTCGCCTTATTCCCAAGCCCCCTGCCAGCATGTCTTTAATGGCCGTTTTTGATCGGTTGGTGGATTCGGGCAAATCGATTTCAGCCATTTTATCGTCCGGCATCCTGCCCGCAGCCATGGAAATTATGGACCAGGCCTGTATTCAAGCTGTTGAACAGTATAAACCGGGCGGATATCCCGTTGATGCAGAAGCCATTCTGTTGGTTGAACTTGACGGCCACCCCCGGGCGATTGAAGATGAGATGAAACAGGTGGAAAAGATTTGTCAAGATCTTGGAGCCCGAGAAGTGAAAGTGGCCAGGTCCGAAAGGGAGAAACAACGCCTATGGCAAGCAAGGAAACTCGTTTCTCCAGCTATTGCCAGGATTAAGCCAACCAAAATTTCCGAAGATGCCACAGTACCCCGCAGTCGTATTCCCGATATGTTCCAACGATTAATGGAGATACGTCGTAAATACAATCTCCAATTGGTTGTGTTTGGTCACGCTGGAGATGGCAATCTGCATCCCAATCTGCTGGTGGATAAACGGGATGAAGACGAGATGAGGAGAGCGGAAGAAGCGATAACGGAAATTTTTGAAGCGGCTATTGAGTTGGGGGGAACATTATCAGGTGAACACGGCATTGGAACGATGAAAGCCCCCTATATGGAAAGGGAACTTGGGGTAGATGGTGTAGAAATGATGAAACGGATAAAACAGGCCTGGGATCCAAACAATATTATGAATCCTGGCAAGATTTTTCCCGAACCGGGTGTGACAAAGTTGGTGTTAAGATGAAAGATAAAGATTTGCAACATTTACAGCAATTAATCGGCTATGAAAAAACATTTGATTGTGTTCAATGCGGGTACTGTTTACCGGCATGCCCTACCTATGAGACCATGGGTAAAGAAACCCATTCCCCACGGGGACGAATCAATCTCATGAAACAGGCAGCCGAAGGGACGGTCTCATTGGAAGCAATTCGGGAGCCCATTGAAAAATGTTTAGGCTGTCGGGCCTGCGAAACCGTCTGTCCGGCAGATGTCGATTACGGTCATTTGCTGGAAGGAACCAAAGCGGCTCTCACTGAGCAGATGCCTCAATCTTGGTCGGCCCGTATGCTTAGTACCATACTGTATGACAGGATTTTTCCCTCCCGGTATTGGATGGGGATATTGGGGTATGTCATGTGGCTGTATCAGCGGACGGGCTTATCCTGGGTATTGCGCAGAACAGGATTACTCCGGTTGATCCCTGAGCGATTCCGGTCCTTTGAAGCAGTTTTGCCAGCTGTGATCCGGCCGGGTTTGAAACAGTTGTCTGACCAATTTAAGATTAAAAGGGATGCAGATGCCATCTGGATCAGAGGGGAAAAGTCAAGTGGGTTACGAGTTGGTTTTTTTACAGGGTGTATTATGGATGCCCTCTTTCACGAAACCAATCTCAACACCATTACCCTGTTATTGCAAATCGGTGCTGAAGTGGTCATCCCCAGGCGGCAAACATGTTGCGGTGCGCTGCATGCCCACAGCGGATTCAGGGAAAAAGCAAAAAGTCTGGCTAAACAAAACATCTCCGTATTTGACCAATTTGGATTAGATTATGTTATTCATAATGCCGGGGGCTGTGGAGCCATGTTGGTTGAATACGACATAATATTAGAAGAAGATGAAACATGGCGCTCGCGTGCTGAGGCTTTTGCAAGTCAAGCCAAAGATATAAGTTGGTTTTTGGCCACGCAAAGCAACTTAAAGTTTAAGCGGACGCTTCCATATAAAGTCACCTATCAATCTTCCTGTCACATGCTTCATGTTCAGAAAGCAGCAGACTATCCATTGCAGTTACTCAATCAAATACCTGGCCTTGAGCTACATATGATGAAAGATTATGAACGGTGTTGCGGTTCTGCGGGGATCTATAATGTGGTTCACTATGACGAGTCGATGAATATTCTTGATACAAAAATGGAAAATGTTAAAAACACCACGGCCGATGTAATTGTCACCACCAACCCCGGCTGTTTATTGCAGATGAAATTGGGGGTCAAACGGGAGGGTTTACAAAACCAGGTCAAAGTGATGCATATTGTGGACCTATTGGCAGAAGCGATGCCGATATCCACATATCCTGAAAAGGCAGAGACTTAACGTCCTGCCTTTTTGTTTATGATCGGAAGCGGGGATGGGAAGCGCCCCCAATGCAGCTGTCACCGCAGCTGTCACCGTGAAAAAAATCGCCCTTTCCTTTGGGCGATCTTTTTGCTACAAATATAAGAAATATATTGACAATTCATGCAATGGGCTACAATAAGAAATGTGGTTATTTTGTCCATTGGAAAAAGTAAATAATCTGTTTGAAAGGTCAGGTATTGATGAAAAAGGGTTCATTGTAAAATCAAATGCAACAAAAGAAATAAACAAAAACCATGGTAATTCCGTTATGATTAAGTTGACGAAAACCTTCATAACAGGAGGAATTACCGATGGCTCACACCCATGATAACACAAAGAAGCGTACCTTTTCACATCTTACGCCGTATGATCGCGGGCGAATTGGCGCCCTTCGTGACGAAGGAAAAACCTTACAGGCAATTGTAGATGTGATTGGATGCCACAAGTCGACCATCTCCCGTGAATTAAAACGCGTCACAGTCACACAACGGAAATCGGATCTCACGGAATATCAAGCGTATTTACTGAAACCGGACAAGCTGTTTACGAGAAGAATCGTTCCCGTTGTGGTGCGAAGTATAAACTTGTGAAAGCCGCTGCATTTGTCCATTTCGCTGTGAAAAAAATGCAACAGGACCATTGGTCTCCCGATGCCGTTTGCGGCTACGCGAAGGTCAATCATCTCTTTGAGGGTATAGTGGTTTGTGCCAAGACACTGTACCACTACATTGACCTTGGCCTGCTCCCAGTGAAGAATATCGATCTCCCCCTAAAAGTCACGCGACGGACGAAAAACAAGCACACAAGACAGCATAAAAAGATTCTAGGTGCCAGTATTGAAGAACGACCGTCTTACATTGATAAGCGCCAGGAATTTGGTCATTGGGAAATCGACACTGTGCTAGGGCAACGTAAGAAAGGAGCGGCGCTCCTGACATTAACGGAACGAAAAACGCGGAAGGAACACATGATAAAGATCGAGCAAAAGACGGCGGTAAGTGTCCATCAGGCGATCCAATCGCTCAAAGACCTGTACAGAGAGGCTTTCCCATCCGTCTTTAAAACCATTACATCGGACAATGGTTCCGAATTCAGTGAACTAACACAGGCGATCGATTCAAACGATGTAACGGTTTATTACACCCACCCCTACACATCCAGTGAACGGGGAACAAACGAGCGTCATAACGGCCTTATCCGGCGATTCATTCCGAAAGGAAAAGCGATTGAGGACATCGATGACACACTCAGAACTGGTGTAACACACTGCCACGTAAAATTCTAGGGTACCAAACCCCGAATGAGCAGTTTGCTGAGGAAATCGCAAAGATCGCTTAACCGGAAATTGGTGATGGAAGGACACTAACGACGGCTTGACATGGGGCCCCTGCGGGCCTGACTTCTTGCGATTGGGCGATGTGGGCAAGGCAAATCGCATGGCTAATCAGCCTATCATGCCCGCCACCCCATATAAAGCCTACAAAGGGGTATCCTGTAACGATTACAATATAACGGAATCTATAGTTTTGTTGCATTTAATATTGCAATTTAAGGTGGCAAGAGTTTTTCAAAAAACACCACAAAAACCTTGCACTTGGATGTATTGCTGTGTATCGCCATAACCAGGATCAGCTGATCATGCCGCATGAATTCTTCCTGCCTTTTGGTGGTCAACTGGACCCC
>NZ_BMKZ01000053.1 GCF_014644735.1 Caldalkalibacillus thermarum
CTTCCCCCTCCTAACCTTAATCTTATCACTTCCAGTTCATATAGGGAATATATGTTTGTGCCCGATTCATCCCCCACTTACACTTCGTTTAAAAGTGGGGGTCTTCTCGGATAATTTATGATAAAAACCGCCAAACCGTCCAGTTTATAATAGGCTTGTTCCTCTTCCTTCCCGGCTTTTTCACGCTCTCCGGCATCCCAATAAGCTTGGGCCCGTCAACCGATTTTGCATACTCAACGACAGCTTCCCACACTTTGCCATACTGGCCAATCACTTCCGAACCCACATTGTAGAATGAACGGCTGTGCATATAATCATTGTAAGCCACAATGTATGGGGATCCGTTAGCTTTGTTGGCTAAAGATGATGAAGAATTAACCATACTAACCATTGGAGGAGATATTGTTGCACTATTCTTCTATTCTTCATAAATCATTTTCACGGTCATGCCGCCGTCAATGATCAGGTTTTGGCCTGTAATAAACCCGGCATCATCTGAGGCCAAGTAAAAAGCAGCGCGGACAATATCTTCCGGGTCACCCACCCGCCCCACAGGATGCTGGAGCTTGTCCCGCTCACTGTGCTGCGGGGTATAACGCTCACCTGCTTTTTTCCACTCCCCTGTTTCAATCCAGCCTGGACTGATGGCATTGACCCGGATACCGACCGGCCCCAGGCTGACGGCCATGGCATGGGTTAAAGCGAGGATGCCGCCTTTGGAAGCAGCATAACTTTCACTGTGCGCTTCAGACATGAGGGCACGGGTAGAGGCGATGTTAATGATCACGCCCTTGCCCTGCTTTTTCATCACTTGAGCGGCATACTTGGAGCATAAGAACGTTCCCCGCAAGTTGACAGCGATCACACGGTCAAAATGCTTCACATCAATGTCAAACAAGGATTCAAAATGGCCGATCCCGGCATTATTGATGAGGATATCCACCTTGCCATACCGCTCAACCGCTTCCTGAACCAGCTGCTCGACATCGTCTTCATCGGCTACATCAGTACGGATAAAGTGTGCTTCTTTCCCGCTTGTTTGGATGGTATCCAGCGTTTCAAAGCCGGCCTCACGGTCGATATCCGCAATGACCACCTTCGCCTCCTCTTCCGCGAAACGGCAGCTTAAAGCCCGGCCAATCCCCTGGCCGCCACCAGTCACAATCACAACTTGGTCATGAAAGCGTCCCATCGCTTAACCCCTCATTCCTCTCAAGCTTCTCCGCTCATTCCCATCACTTATGAATCATACATGTTCTGCTGACCTGATGGCAAGGGATAACTTCTTGCAAAGGAGAACTTTCCTTCTCTCTACTGCCCGGTAAAAATCAAATAACTCGTAATGAAATAAACCATGATGATCAGAGTGGACGGGATCACATAACGGACCGTGCTGTTTTCGTTTTTCCTGACTAAAGAGTAGAGCACAATCAAACTTAACACCCCGGCAAAAGCGGCGGTTAAGAGATGGACCGTGTCCACATTGGACAGAAGCGGGCCAGGACGGTAGATCACATCCGTGCCGACCAAAATGAGTATGTTATACAGATTACTGCCCAATATGGAACCTATAGCTAAATTATAATTTCTCAATTTAAAAGCAGCGTAAGCAGTTATAGCCTCTGGAAGAGAGGTGGATGCCGCAATCAGGAAACTGCCGACAAAACTGGCCCCGAGCCCAGTGATCACGGCAATCTTGTCTCCGGTGACCGTCAGGAGTGAACCAAACACCAAAATGAGCACAGCAGAAACCGCAAAACCGAGCCAGGCTCTTTGGACCGAGATGTTCTTATTCTCTAGCGCTTGTGTGTCTTGAGGGGGCACATCTTGTCTAGCTGCCTCTTTATCCAGGGCTACGGCCACTTCTTCCTGTGCCGAAACGGCAGGCCGTGTACTTTCATGACGGAGAGTGCTGTCATGGCGGGAAAATTTAGTAATTAATAACATCCCACTCACATAAACCGTGCATAAAAAGAGTGAATCTAAGCCAACCCCCAGCAGCGTGTAGGGCAGATCCAGAGTCATGGCCAGGACGACCAGCATAGAAAGCACAAACCCGAGTGAAACGGTATAGCGATGGTCCCTTGAAGCGCAAGTGAGTGCTCTCTCTTTACGGAAAAAGAGATCCAAGCTGGCCAAAATCAATAAATTGAACAGATTGCTGCCGAGAACATTACCCACCGCAATATCAGGGCTGTTAATCATGACAGCGGAGACACTGGTGGTTACCTCGGGCAAGGACGTTGCTCCGGCCAGGAACAGCGTACCGATCAACAATCCGCCAAGAGCCGTTTTTTCACTTAACACATCGGCATAGGCAGAAATCTTCATCGCCACATAAACAGTGACCACTACGGCAATGAAAAACAATAGGAAAACCATGCTAAAGCCCCTCCTTTTTTGGACAAAAGGAAAAGACCTTTTTATAAGAGCTTTTATGGGCACAAAAACTCTTATAAAAAGGTCTCGCGTACTTTGTGGCGCACACAAAGCTTAATGAACCGGGTGATGGCTCACCGTGATGACGATTCATTAACCTTGCGGTCGCTACTCCCCTTTTTAGGCTTTTCCTGTTATGCTATTATGCCATTTATTCTATCTTCTACTCTCAAATTTGTCAATAAAAATAACCTGCCAAAAACAGGTTCAGCAGGCCAACTCCCGGAACGGTGCAGGGGGGTGGGGAACAATCCCCAAGAACCCTCCTTTTCTTGCACATCTAGCTCCGGTCAATCAACTGCGCACTCATAATGCCTTTGGCCACCAGCTTGCCCTGATGCAGCACATCGATTTCTACTTTACCAAATTTGCGGCCCAGTTCAAACAGGCGAGGGTGGATTTGAATTTTTTGTTCAATTTGCACCGGCTTCAGAAAGTACAGGTTAAGCGTATCG
Source organism: Caldalkalibacillus thermarum (assembly GCF_014644735.1). Lineage (NCBI taxonomy): Bacteria > Bacillati > Bacillota > Bacilli > Caryophanales > Bacillaceae > Caldalkalibacillus > Caldalkalibacillus thermarum. The sequence continues at coordinate 2,895 of NZ_BMKZ01000053.1, forward strand.
GCTACCAAGTCCCCTTTTTTATAACGGCGTAACAAGCGTTCTCCGGCATTGAGCATCAAGGTGGTTAACACACCGGTTGAAAGCATGCCCAAATGATTGGTCATTTGGGGCGTAATTTCAATCTGCAGATAAAAGTTCTCCCCCTCTTCCACCTCATCTAACGGCGTGGTAATCAGGTCATCAAAGGTTTCCCCCACTTGCGGCTGTTTCTGGATATACTGCATCGCTTTAAGCACGTCCTGCCGGCTGATAATACCCAGTAATATTTGACGTTCATCCACAACCGGCAAAAGTTCAATCCCTTCCCAAATCATCATGTGTGCAGCCGAGGCCACAGACATTTTTGGGGAAACGGTTAACGGTTGATGTGTCATCACTTCACCAATGGTCAAGTCAACATCCCGGCCGATAATATCCTTAGCGGTCACCACACCGCAGACTTCGCCATTCTCCTTCACAACGGGGAACCGGCTGTGGCCGGTTTGGCGGCTTAAATCGTGCCAATCACTGACCTGTTGATCCGGTCGCAAGAAATAAGTCTTCTCAGCAGGAATAAGTATATCTTCCACTAACATAATTTCTTTTTTGATTAACCGGTCATAAATCGCCCGATTAATCATAGTCGCGACTGTGAAGGTGTCGTAGGCTGTGGAAATAATAGGTAATTCTAATTCATCGGCCAACCGTTTAGCATCATCCGTCGTGTCAAAACCACCCGTGATTAACACAGCGGCTCCGGCCTCCAAGGCGTACCGGTGAGCTTTGACACGATTGCCCACAATCAACAAATTACCGTCTTCCACATAACGCATCATATCTTCCAACCGCATGGCGCCGATGACAAACTTGTTCAATGTTTTGTGCAATCCGGCTCGTCCACCGATAACAGTACCTTCAACCACCCTGACCACTTCGGCAAAAGTTAATTTTTCGATGTGTTCATGTTCCTTTTTCTCAATACGGATCGTGCCCACACGCCCAATGGTGGAGACTAAGCCCTGGGCCTCGGCATCCTTGATGGCCCGGTATGCAGTCCCTTCGCTGACTTGCAGTTCTTTGGCAATGCCCCGCACTGAGATCTTACTGCCCACGTCCAATTGGCGGATATAGTCCAGGATCTGTTCGTGTTTGGTGGCCACCTGCCCTCACCACCCTTTCATACTTAAGTACCTTCATTATACTGAGACTAAGGTAGCAAAAGCAATGAGAAAAAGGCAGTGGCCTGGTTAGTGAATTTCTATTCTGCGCCGTTTTTTCCGGGCCTGCTGCAGGCGCCTGATCACTTCCCGTTGCTCTTTGGTCAGTGCCGGACGCTCCACCTCTTCTCCCCGGCCCAATCTTAAGAGGGCATGCAAATTGGCCGCAATGACCAGCAAACAGAAGGCCAGCCACAATACGCTAAAGCCAAATTGCAAATCTGTACCATACAGCGGCAAGCGAGGTACAGCAAACCACAACAGCCACAAAGCCACAATAAAGGAGATCATCAACCGAAACTTTAAAGCCATACGATCACGTCCTTGTCCCAATCTGCCGAACACAGCTCCCATCATTTTGCTTACACAAACTCCAACCCTGGTGTGTACAACTCCTTCAACAACATACATTAAATGAAGCTGTTTGTACCACTATATGACTCGTACTCAGAAAAGATGCAAAAAAAAAGTGGCGGCCTGAGCCGCCTGAAAGGGATCTATATATAAGGGGGTTTTCAACTAAGTTCAGTTTCAATTATACCCCCCGTATATTACATGCATATTACAAACAGTTATCATTTTTGTTACAAACTACAGGGCTAACTGTCCGCCTGCTTCCAGCACTTCCCCTTCAATGCCTTTTTCTTTCAGGGCACGGACAAAAGCCTGGGCATCCTGTTCAATTAAGGGGAATGTGTTGTAGTGCATGGGCACTACTTTTTTGGCTTGCAACCATTCCGCCGCAATCAGGGCATCCTCTGGCCCCATGGTAAAATTGTCCCCAATGGGCAGGAAGGCCAAATCAATGTTATGTTGCTCACCAATCAGTTTCATGTCGCTAAACAGGGCGGTATCTCCGGCATGATAAATCGTTTTGCCGTCAATGGTGAGCAACAGGCCGGCCGGCATACCGAGATAGATGATCTGCTTTTGGTCCTCCAGCACATAGCCCGAGCCGTGAAAGGCCGGCGTCAATTTTACCCGGCCGAAGTCAAACTGGTAGGCGCCGCCAATATGCATAGGGTGAACGTCACAGCCTTGCCAGCTCATATACGTTGCCAGTTCAAACGGTGCAATGATTTTGGCCTTGTTCTTTTTGGCGATGCTCACCGCATCCCCAACATGATCCCCATGGCCATGGGTTAAGAGGATGGCATCCACTTTTACATCGTCTGCTGAGATTTTGGCCGTCGGATTGCCGCTCAGGAACGGATCAATAATCAGCGATGCCTGACCGGTTTCCACCTGGACGCAACTATGACCATGGAACGTGATTTTCACCAGCATCTCCTCCTTGTATGTTAGATTTGAAAAATATGTGCAAACCTCAACCCTGGCACCGTTTATCACGTGCCAAGGGCCAAGGCTCGTCACCCGCCAACACCCTGCCAAATGCACTACAGTCTTTTTTCCAAGGCCGCTTTTTCTTGTTCAAATCCCGGCTTGCCTAACAGGGCAAACATGTTTCTCTTATAAGCTTCAACCCCAGGCTGGTCAAAGGGGTTAACCCCCAGCAGGTACCCGCTCATCCCGCATGCTTTTTCAAAGAAATAGACCATATGGCCAAAGGTGTAGGCACTTAATTCCGGCACCCGGATCACCAGGTTGGGCACGCCTCCATCAGTATGGGCCAACAGTGTCCCTTCAAACGCTTTTTGATTGACAAAATCAACGGTTTTTCCCGCCAGGTAGTTCAGGCCGTCCAAGTTTTGTTCTTCATGGGGGATAATCAGTTCATGACGGGGACGTTCCACGTGGATCACAGTTTCGAACAGCTGGCGCAATCCGTCCTGTATGTATTGACCCATGGAGTGCAGATCAGTTGAAAAATCAACAGAAGCGGGGTAAATGCCTTTGCCGTCTTTTCCTTCACTTTCTCCAAACAACTGTTTCCACCATTCGGCAAAATAATGCAGCGCCGGTTCATAGTTGACCAACAGCTCAATGGTTTTACCTTGACGGTAAAGCTCGTTGCGAATGGCCGCATATTGGTAGGCAGGGTTTTGTTCCAGGTTGCTTTCGGCATACTTGTACTGGGCCTCCTGGGCTCCGTTCAGCATGGCTTCAATATCGATGCCGGCCACGGCGATGGGCAACAGCCCCACAGCAGTCAACACAGAGTAACGCCCGCCGATATCATCAGGCACCACAAACGTTTCATATCCTTTTTCCGTCGCCAGTTGTTTTAACGCGCCTTTTGCTTTGTCTGTCGTGGCGAAAATGCGCTCCTTAGCGCCTTCTTCCCCATATTTTTTAACCAGCAGCTCACGGAACAGGCGGAAGGCAATGGCCGGCTCTGTGGTGGTGCCAGACTTGGAAATCACATTGATGGAAAAATCCTTCTCTTCCAAGATCTCCATCAGCTCAACCATATAAGTGGAGCTGATGTGGTGCCCCACAAAGTAGATTTCAGGTGTGCGGCGCTTCAGTTTAGGCAGCTGGTTATAAAAATGGTGGGTGAGCATTTCAATGGCTGCTCTGGCTCCCAGATAGGAACCACCGATCCCGATCACGACCAGCGCATCAGAATGGGCCTGAATTTTCTTTGCTGCTTCCTGTATGCGTTTGAACTCCTCACGGTCATAGTTAGAAGGCCAGTCTACCCAGCCCAGAAATTCACGGCCTGCTCCCTTCTTTTCATGCAGCAAACGATGGGCTGTTTCGACTAGTGGCATGTAATAGCTTAAGGTTTGATCGGATAAAAATGGTTTGGCTTTGCTGTAATCAAAGCTTAAGGTCATTGGCACGTCGACTCCTTCTGCAAAAAATATGTTTTTCCTGACATACATGCAAATACTTTATCACCTATAACTTTAACGGAAAGCGAAAGGGAGTTCAATTTCTCCTGTCTCGGTGAACATTTGCCGCACACAACGGACAATGTGATCATGGCAGGTAAACAGAATCACCTGATGGGTGGAGGCAAGCTCCTGCACCCCTTGCAAAATGGCTTCCAGCCGTTTGTGATCACAATTGACAAAAGGATCATCCATCATGACCGGCAAGTTCACATGCCGGCTAAATTCCCGGATAAAAGCAAAGCGCAAGGCAAGGTAAAGCTGTTCCTTTGCTCCTTGGCTCAGAAAAGAGACAGGCAACCGTTCTCCGTCCTGACGAACAGCAATAAGCTCTTTTTGCCCCAGCGGCGCAATGATCCGAATGTAGCGCCCCAGTGTCATCTTGCTGAAAAAGCGGCCGGCTTCTTTAAGTACTGCAGGTTGGCGCTTTTCTTCATACATCTGTCTTGTTTCCCGGCATAGGCGGCCGGCCAGGGACAACACTGCCCACTCTTTGGCCATCTGGTTCAGACGGGTCTTCTTTTGCTCAAAAGATTGCACTTTACGGGCCAGCGACTCCTCCGTTTCCATTTCCCTCAGCTCAGATTGCAAGTGGCCAATCTCGGTGGCCAACATTTCGATCTGTTTCAAGTTCACCTCCAGTTCCCGTTCAACACCAGACAGGAACTCTTGAATCTGCTGGGCAGAAAGGGTTTGCAATTGTTCGTTCAGTTGTTGCTCAGAGATATTTAAACTTAAGGCGATTTGTTCATATTGCAGTTGGCATTGTTTAAGATTGAATAACAACTTCTCCTTCTTTCGCGCTTGTTCCTTTTCCTGCGCGATCCTTGCATCCATCATCTCCAGCCACACAGCCGGGGGAATGTTGCCCCCACTGGATACGTCTCCCGCTCCATCGCCATCCACTTCCTGGGCCAGTTTGCTTACCTCTTCTTCCCAGGCGGCTACCGCTTCCTCTAGCTGCTTCAGCCGCTCCTTGATCTGTTCCACTTGCCCTTGTTCCTGTTGGATCTCTGCCAACAGACGCAGCAATTCGGGGGCTCTGTGCGCCGAAAGGGATGCAGGCCAGCCTAGACGGGTCAGTTTGTTAGTCCACTCCTCTTGCCAGTGGTGTAACAGATGGTTAAGCTCAGCTTCTTTTTCCTTCAGATAAGATAACTGGTCTTTGGCCAGAATCAGTTCATGTTCCATTTGCTTTAGATAGCGATCCGAATGGGAATAGATCTGTTCCAGTTGCTCTTTAAGGGCAACCAGCTTGGATTGGGTTAAGTTGTCCCGCTGCTTATGCAGTTGGTAGCCCAAAAACAGCGTGATGACAAGACCGGCCAAGGTGATGAGCGCCACGAGGGGAGAACCGGATACAAACAGAATCACCAGCGCAAGACCCAGCGCAATGAAGCACCCGGCCAGCCATCCTTTGGAAGAGAGGGTCTCTTGTTCTGCTTCATCCTGTTGCCGATGCTGCTGAAGCTGTTGCTGCAGCGCTTCCTTTTCCAACTCCCAGACAGCGGTCAATTGTTTGACTTTTAGTTCCTGTTCTTCCCGGCGTGTCCCAACTTCCCGCCGTTCGCTCTCCAGCTCTGTGATTTGGCTGGCCAACCCAAGCAGCTGATCTTGAAGATCCAGTGATAAATGATACTTGGTGATCCGCGTAAGGCTCCACTCCGGCCCAAGTATTTCTATCCGCTGCCTGAGCTGATGGGTTTTCTCGGCCAGCTGAGCTTTTAAACGTTCCATCTCTTCCTTTTTTTCTGTCATTACCACTTTTTGCATCAACAAAGCATGGAAACGCTGCTCGTAGGGAAGAAAGCGGAAGGGAGGAAGCTGTTCAATCTGAATCCGGAGATGCTTGATCTCCTCTTGCAGCTGTTTAGCCCGCTTTAAGTTTTCCAGTTCCCTTTGCTTCCTTTCCAGACGCTTCCGCTCTTGGCGCAGACCTTCAAGTTCCCCTTCCCTCTGCTCCACTTTTTCCTTCAAAGGCACATAGTTTTTCATTCTGTTTTTCAAAGTTTGTATCTCTTTCTCTTCTTGCTCCAGTTCATAGAGCAGCTGATTGATTTTGGGCTTCGTGGCCCGGGGACGAAACCACTCTTCCCTTCTTTTGCTCAAGGTTTGTTCGAGCTGCAAAAGATCAATGCCCCTTGAACCCATCGCTGCTGAATAAAGATAGCTGTTGATTTCATCTGCTTGCAAGGTTTCCAATCTCCCCAGTTCTTGATGGGAGAAGGCAAAAATGGCTTCGAATAAGACTGGCGAAATATGGCCCAAGAGAGCCCGTAACTCGTGTTCCGTTCCTAGCTGTCCATCAATGTGAACAGTGACTTGTCCTTTTTTGGGAGGGGTGTGCCTGGACACACGGACAGACCGGCCCTCATGCTCAACATGTAAAGCTCCGCCTATATGGCCTCCTTTAAGGGGTTGGTAAGGATTGCTTCCTCGTTCCGTAAATCCGAACAAAACAAAACGGATGAAGGAGTGGAGCGTTGATTTTCCCGTCTCGTTAGGGCCGTAAATGACCGTCACCGCGCGGCTGAGCGCTTCCCCGGGGATATGAAGCTGTTCATAATGCCCGTAGCGGTCAATCTCAATCCCGGTCAGTTTCATGCTTTTCTTCCTCCCCGTCCACTAGCAAAAATGAGCTGTTCGGCCTCACTGAGCAGTGCTTGCTTTTCCTCTCTGCTTAAGGGATCTAAGTACTTTTTGGCCTTATGGTGTTCAAACAAGTCTTTCAACTGTTCCTCCACCAGGGCCTCTAAACGCAAGTCATTTTCCTTATATTGATCCACAATCTCCAACAGGTCGGCATAAATGGTCTCACTTCTCTTCCATTCATTCCTGTCAAAAAGGGGGTGTCCCCTAAATTGAAATGATTCTGGCCAGACAACACGCTCATGGAAAGGTTCGCTCTGCCGCCACTCCGCCAGTAATTCCTCCCTCACTGCCGCGCTAGATAACACCTCGGCCAAAGGCGTCGTCCCTGTGCCGTTTACGCGGCACAGGCACATCTCCATGCCTGGCCGGTTGCGCAACCTTTCGCGCAGCGCTGCCAGGCGTGCCTCCACATCCTCCAGGTGCCCAGCTCCTGAAAGATCCAGCTCATGCTCCTCCCAGCAGATGGGACTGGCTGCACAAAAGTGAAGCGTTACACGCTTGTCTTCATCCACTTCCACCACATAAAACCCCCGTTCACCCTGTTCTCTGATGTGCCGCCCCTGCAGATTCCCCGGGTAGACAATGTAAGGATCTTCATGGATGATTTGCCGGGTATGGACATGGCCCAGTGCCCAATAATCCATCCCAGCCCGCAGCAAATCCTGTTTGGAGCAAGGGGCATAAGGCTCATGCTCCTCTACGCCATCACAGTTGGTATGTAAAAGTCCGATGGCAAACGACTCCTCTGCCTGGCGCTCAAAGCGGCGGGCCAGGTTATCCGTTACCCTGGCTGTTCCGTAACTGATGCCATAGATTGCAGCCGCCAGTTGCCCGCCCTTGTAATAGGGTATGCGTTGCACTTCTTCTGCTGAAAAAACGTGAACATTGTCAGGCCAGGTGAAAGCCTGGTACCGGCCGTGAACAGGGTCGTGATTACCGTGAACAATAAAAACACGTATCTCTTCAGCAGCCAGCTTTTCCAAGCCCCGTTTAAAACGGAGCTGCGCTTGTACACTGGGATTGGAAGAATCAAAAATATCTCCGGCAAGGAGAATAAAGTCCACATCTTCTTTTATGGCCACATGGACCAAACTTTCAAAAGCAAGAAAAATGGAGTCCTTTATCTTAAGATAAATCTCTTCCGGCAGATGAGCCAGCCCTTTGAAAGGACTGCCCAGATGCAAATCAGCTGAGTGAATAAATTTTAGTGTCATTCCTATCACCTGTGTGACGTTATTGATTGAACTGTCCAGCTTCTTCTTCCCATGCATATTTGACACTTTTTAGGCAATAACTAAACTGTCGCCCAACCAGGTACTCTTACGGAGGGAGCCATGTTAGCAGAGTTAAGCAAGCGCATGTTGGAGTTTCTCCCTGAACAATCTGTGCTATGGTCCGCACTGGGAACATTACTCTTCTCCGTTACCGTTCAATATACCATTAAATGGCTGAAGAACAAAGCCATTTTGCCTTGGATGAGAGAAGACAATCTAAAGAGAAGGGAAGAAATTATACGGCAGTTAAACAAACCCAAATAAACAAGATTTCAAAAGAATGTTCATATATTTTCCTCATTTGATCTTGACTGATTCTTGGAATTAACCAAAGAAAAAGAACGGGTGTTTCCATCATGAATAACCAGTTTAACTACAAGATCAGTCCCCTTGAGATGTCCATCTCCATCATGACCATGCTTATCTGTGTCAGCGTATTTGTTATGCCCAGCAGGCTGGCCGAGACAATGAATTCTCCCGACGGCTGGATATCAATCATGATTAGCGGTTTGGCTGTGGCCGGACTGGTAACGCTTTATACCCGTCTGCAGCGCCACTTTCCTGGACAGACGCTCATGGACTATTTTCGGCAGGGAACCCTTGGCAAGTGGTGGGCCCTGTTGATGGGGATGGCCTTCGTCCTTTATTTTGTGGGTGTTGCTGCTTATCTTGTGCGGACCCTGGTCTTTGTCGTGCGGCTGTATGTCCTGGATCAGACGCCCTCTGAAGCCATCGCCAGTCTGTTTTTATTAACCACTACTTATGCCGTCTCCAAAGGATTACAAGGCATCATCCACTTAAACCTTTTGTTTTTGCCTGTCACCCTGTTCATGGGACTGGGGATTCTTTCCTTTAATCTTCCGGCCATGGAGCTAGCCAACCTCCTTCCTGTTTTAGGTGAAGGCCTATCACCGGTGCTTAAGGGAGTAAAGGAAATGATTGTTCCTTTTTTGGGTGTTGAAATTCTTTTCTTTTTCATGGCACACATGACCGCCAACCACCTGCGTGCCACTCCCTTAAATGTCGGCATCTTAGTGGTGACTTTGATCTATGTGATGCTCACGGTGATGAGTTACGCTGTTTTTTCATTGGAGGCGGTGAAAGTGATTGCCTTCCCTACTGTCGAATTAGCCAAGGAAGTAGAGGTGCCAGGTGGTTTTTTCGAACGCCTGGAGTCGTTGATGATTACCATATGGATCATGACCATTTTTAATGCTGCGGCCGTATACCAATATTTGACGGTCACCATCATCAATGATCAATTTCTACCCCATACTAAACTGGCCTGGCTGCCATCCCTGACCGCCTTTGTGATATTCATCATCGCTTTTGTTCCGAAGTCTATTACCGAACTATTTACGTTTGCCGAATGGGTGGGCTGGCTGGGAGCAGCTCTCTTTTTCTTGGGAGTGGGAAGCGGCTATGTCAGCGTATGGGTGCGTAACAAAACGGCAACATGGAACATGACAGAGGGATCTGACAAATGAGTAAACTGCTTGTGGCTGTATTGTTAACATGCCTGGTATTAAGCGGGTGCTGGGACCGAAATGAAATTGAAGAGGTCGGTTTTGTGATGGCTGTTGCCTTTGATCCCAGCCGCGATCAGGAGCAGTTGGCACGGGAGGCAGAGGAAGAAACGGGAACGCCAGTCCATGAACATGGCAGGCGGTTTAGCGCCACTTTTCAAGTGGCTATCCCCAGCCAGTTGACAGAGCCAACAGGTGGAGGGTCTCGCACTGCACTTCAACCTTTTTTTAACATCACCTCCTCTGATTTGACCAACTTTAAAATAGGGCGTAATCTTTCCTCAAGACAAAGCCGTATCATGAACTATGAACATATAAAAGTGATCCTGATTAATGAGGAGCTGGCACGCCAAGGCTTGTTGGAACACCTGATTGATTTTTATATACGTGATCACGAAATGCGGCGCAGAGCACACATTTTGATTACCAAAGGAGAGGCCAGGCACATTCTGGAAGACAAGCTGCCTTTAGAAGATATGCCTGCCCTTTCCATTGAGATGACCAACGAAAACTATTGGAAGGTTTTGGAATCTATAAAGCCGTCCGAAATCGGGGAGATTGCCGCCAAAGTGCTGGGTCAGGAAAGTTATCTGATTTCCCGCATCACCAAAGGGGGAGAGGGAGACTTAAAAGTGGCAGGTGCAGCGGTATTCCTGGGGAAAACAAACCGGATGGTGGGCTGGTTGGGCGAAGAAGATGTGAAAGGATATAACTGGATCATGGGCCAAGCGGAGAACGGCATAATAGAAACTGAATATGAACCAGGGCACATGATCGTGTTTGAGACCCGTAAAATGAGCTCAAGGGTGACCTACGAACGCCATCAAGAGACAAACCGGTTTCACGTTGAGATCAGGGCTGAAGGCTCCCTGGGTGAAAGCTGGCTGCATCAGTATAAGATTGATGATGAGCAAAACATAAGTAAACTTGAACAAGCTGTGGCCAGGAAAATAGAAGAACAAGCCAACCGTGTCCTCCGCAAAATGCAAACCGAGTTGTATACCGATATTTTTCAATTTGGGCAAAAAATAAAGCACAAAGATTATGCTTACTGGAAACAGATTAAGGAAAACTGGGACGGAGAGAACGGTGAATTCTCCAGGGCTGAAATGGGTATCACAGCCCATGTGCGCATACGGCATTATATGTTGGGTGAACGTCTGAATTAACGGATCTAAACAGGACAGGAGGTGATGACATTGTTTAGCCGTTTGTTTAAACGTCTTAACCGAGAGACGGTCCGGAAAAGAGCGGAATACGAGATGACTCTCTCGGCTGATCTTAAACAAACAGTAACCTCCATTGAGAACATTGTCGGGGAAAGCAGCGATGTTTTCAAACGGGAGATGCGCCTAGGAAAAACCATTTCCGCTACGCTCTTTTTTATTGAGGGGTTGGCCGATAAAGAGAGCATAGAGGAAGATGTCATTAAGCCATTGGTTCACCTGTCCCCTGCCGAAGCCCACAAGCTGCAGGGCTCCCCAAACCTAAATCGCTCGCTGCAAGAAGTGCTGACACTCTCATCGATTAGGGTTTTTGACTCCTTTGATCAGGCCATTCTTCGCTTTTTAGGGGGGGAATCGTGCGACTCGTTTCCCTATAACCGCAGGACTGCGGGAAATGGGAGGGTCCTAATAAGACCTAACTCTGTTCCTGAGTGCAGGAATGACGGCACCATGTCTGCCTGAAACTGCACCGCTAATACTCC
>NZ_BMKZ01000054.1:0-809 GCF_014644735.1 Caldalkalibacillus thermarum
AGCTTATTAGCTGGGTGCAACTAACACGGGGGCACAAAATACAAGGGTAGATTTACTGTTTCAATCCTCACCCAGCTTATTAGCTGGGTGCAACAGGTCGGAACAGGTGGAAGGATCATCATTGATTGGTTTCAATCCTCACCCAGCTTATTAGCTGGGTGCAACCCCGGGCGATTATTCGCCGCTTGAATCGACAGCATGTTTCAATCCTCACCCAGCTTATTAGCTGGGTGCAACTTGTATATAATGGCAGAAATTATAATGCATTACTGTTTCAATCCTCACCCAGCTTATTAGCTGGGTGCAACGCAACCGAGTTGTTTGAGCTGCAGCGTCAGTTGGATGTTTCAATCCTCACCCAGCTTATTAGCTGGGTGCAACATGCCTTCCACAGCACTGCGACTTGGCTTTCAAGCGTTTCAATCCTCACCCAGCTTATTAGCTGGGTGCAACTTTCAAGGGCGCGAGCAAATGGCGGGCTTGCTCGTTTCAATCCTCACCCAGCTTATTAGCTGGGTGCAACATGACAAGCGTATCACCTACCTGCGAGTGAACGAGGTTTCAATCCTCACCCAGCTTATTAGCTGGGTGCAACATGCCTTCCACAGCACTGCGACTTGGCTTTCAAGCGTTTCAATCCTCACCCAGCTTATTAGCTGGGTGCAACTTTCAAGGGCGCGAGCAAATGGCGGGCTTGCTCGTTTCAATCCTCACCCAGCTTATTAGCTGGGTGCAACATGACAAGCGTATCACCTACCTGCGAGTGAACGAGGTTTCAATCCTCACCCAGCTTATTAGCTGGGTGCAAC
>NZ_BMKZ01000054.1:954-13850 GCF_014644735.1 Caldalkalibacillus thermarum
GGTTTCAATCCTCACCCAGCTTATTAGCTGGGTGCAACGCCGCTGACACTGACATAGATGTTGTCAAACTCGTTGTTTCAATCCTCACCCAGCTTATTAGCTGGGTGCAACGTGAATTGGGATACCGTTGGGACGGCGAAGCGTGGTTTCAATCCTCACCCAGCTTATTAGCTGGGTGCAACTATCTTGTCTATGTGCGTGTTTCGACAGACAGAGACGTTTCAATCCTCACCCAGCTTATTAGCTGGGTGCAACTTCCTCGGTATAGTAGTATCCCAGCGCAGACTTGAGTTTCAATCCTCACCCAGCTTATTAGCTGGGTGCAACCGCATAGCCGAGGAAAGCCTCGCGGAACAACGATGGTTTCAATCCTCACCCAGCTTATTAGCTGGGTGCAACCAGAAAAAAGAAGCAAAACAAATGATCGACTGGATGTTTCAATCCTCACCCAGCTTATTAGCTGGGTGCAACCTCTAATCTGACGATCTATCATACGCACGTCTTGAGTTTCAATCCTCACCCAGCTTATTAGCTGGGTGCAACCGCTCGCGCTTAAACCTTTTACTGCATCTGGGATCTACGGGATAAAAACGAGAACCTCAATTTACTACTAATAAAATCGCTAACATTTAAACTGAGATATCCGCTATACACCGCTTGATTGCTGGTATTCTGCACTTTTGCGAACCCCCCTTGTTTCTCTCAGCGCACCATGTTCGCGCATTGATTACATTCATTCATACACCCGTAAATTTTTCCTGCAATATTTACGACTACACAATTATCGGATGATCATAATCAATGTAGTCATCTCTTCCATAGACGCGGACAACCCTGTTTCGATCCCCATACAGCATGTATATCCGCAAACTATCTCTTTCCTTATCAATAACTCGTAACAATTGGTGCACCATTTCTTCAAGCTGCGATTGTGTGACTCTACATTCAAACACTGATTTTTGTACTCTTTGTCCAAAGTTTTGACAGATTGTTGCCACTTGTCTCAGCCTTTTTTGTCCACTTGTTTCCTGCGTTTCAACATCATAAGTAACCAGAATATCCAAAGAAAATCACCTCATGATAAAAGGTACATAATGCTCTATATCCCCTCGTAAATACCTGGCAAGCAAGCGCGCATGAACATGAGGAAGAAGTCCTAATGGTACTCTTTGATTGATTATAGGATGCTGAATTTCCTCTTGCTTGCGCTTTTGATAAGAAGCCAAAAATGTTCGCCTACCCTTTTCATTTAAAAGAACAGCACCTCCAGGCCGCATATCGAAATCACTTTTTGACAATTGCTTTCGATTGATCAAAGTAAGAACAAAACGATCTGCCAGGTACGGTCGAAATTCTTCAATCAAATCCAAAGCCAGAGCCGGCCTTCCTGGGCGTAACGTATGAAGATACCCAATCTGTGGATCCAACCCCACCCCTTCCAAGGCAGAAATGCAATCCTGGGTTAATATGCTATAAGCAAAAGACAAACAAGCATTAATTGGATCGCGTGGTGGTCGTCGCGAACGCAGTTCAAACGCAAAAAAATCATCATCAGTTCTTAGCAATGAGGTGAAGGCTTCAAAATATACCGAAGAGGCGTAGCCTTCCAGCCCCCGTAATTCGTTCAGCGTAGCCTGCTTATCCACTTCGCGTATACTTTGGTCTAACTGCTTGACAGCCTTCTCTAACGAAGGTCGGCGTTCCGGATAATCCCGGATCGCTCGTTGCAATACCGTCCTGCTGTTTCGGAGTTTACCTGCTACAAAACGTGAAGCGATTTGCATAACCCGTTTCTCATCTGTCAAAACATGATGCTGTGCCCGTCTTAACAATACGTTCCCACTGGTTCTCCCAACCGCACGGGCCAAAAACCGGCCATATGCATCATACCAGATCACTGCAATGCCTTGGGTGATACATTTCCCAAGCAAATATGGGCTGATCAAAACATTTCCGAACACCACAATCGTACCGATATGATGAAGAGGCACTTGCAGCACTTTTTCTCCTTCGTATTCAACAATTACAGTTTCATGATCCAGACGCAAGTAGGAACCTTGCGTCTGGACATACAAGGTGTTAAGTAGTGTTCTGATCATTGTTCATCCTCACTTAACCATGCGGAGATATTCGACAAAGCGGATACTTGCGGCAGACACGCTTCTTGTAGTGAACAATCACGGCACCTGGCATCAGCCACTGGGGATGGGAGATGCTGCTTCTCCAACATCTCCCGCACGTGACTGACTGTCTGCTCTACCAAGTTTCGAAGGGATTTCGTCATTTCTACTTCCAGTCTCCGCCGCGACTGGTAATAATACAGAGCGCCTTTTGGAACGGGTACTCCAAACATCTCCTCCAAACAAAGTGCTTGAGCACATAGTTGCACCCTATCTGCTTGTTTGGATTTTCTTTTCCCTACTTTGTATTCAACCGGATATGGTGTGCCATCCGAAAGAAATTCGACACAGTCAGCCCGGCCGATGATCCCTAACCGTTCGGACCAAATCGGTAATGCACGCTCAACCCGCCTGTCGGACAGTTGTTCATTGTCTGGCGTATCTACCCGCTCATGTACGCGGTTTCCTCGCAATGTAAAAATGTTTTCTTCAAACGTTTGTTCCAAGTGGATCAAAGCACACTGCCGTGGGCAATATACATAATGCTGCAAAGCAGAAAGCATGATCCACCCATCATCTGCCCAATCCATTCCTTTCTCTCCTTCTTCTTACGCTATACCAATCGGGTCACTATCACGCCAGGAAATCCTTCAAGGGGGACATCAGTCTCTCTTTTGGATACAGGCCCCTGAATCACGTAATCCTCAAAAGAACGTGGCACTTGAACACCTTCTCGACGCTTTACCTTGACCAGTTCAAACAATTGGTGTGCCGGGGCAACCCCTTTTCCATTTTCATGCGTAAAAATAAACAAACCCCGTACATTCATCTCCCCGCGTGCCGCCGAACGGTCAAAATCAAATAGGTTTGTTAAGGCATCCCAAAAGTCCGCCAAATCGTCCGATGTGACACCTGTTTTTTCCGCCAGAATAGGATTGAAAAAGCCATGTGTACGGTATAATCCGTAGGGAATCAAGGGCTTTCGCCCCATCTCCGTTTGCTTTTTGCGTCGATCCGATTCTTTCGTAATGGCGATCCGGGTAATCGTCAAGTCCCAAGGGAAAACCGGATCGATTGAACGTGAAAAAGTCAATTGCATAGGTCCTCTGACTTGCCCTGCGTTGAGACCTGTCGACATGACAGCCCCAAACATGCGGATATCGAAATATTTTTGGCACAAAGCGTTTTGTGCATTCTGGCGTGTTTCCTCGTCAATTTTCATGTTTTTGGCCGCCTGTGCCAAACGTTTCGCAATATTTTTCAAAGAGGCTTCTAATTCTGACTTAAGACCTTCCTCTTCCAGTCCTTCCAGTAACTTACTTCGGATATCTTTTTCTTTGACATCTTCAGCCGCATAAATCAATCTATCCTCTTCTAATGTGATTCCAGCTTCTTCTAAACCAGACAACCAGTCTATGAGCGCCGTGTTTTCTCTTTCTTCGCCGCTAAGGGAAATCTCCGCCAATTGTACCCCAATTTCTTTATAGGCCTGAAAAATCAGTGAATTGAGTGCCGTTTGACTTTGGATAAAGATGTTCCGGCGAAGGACATTGGCCACATAGTCACGAATTTTCCGCTTGATCGCCACATCAGTGACAATGCCATGCATCGTTTCGGGATCTACACGTGGCAGGTTCCCCGCATCGGGATCGCCATTCGGGTTTCCATCCTTGACATCGTAAAACAAGACAAATTCATGCCGCTTTTTCGGATCCAGATAATGTTTCATTATTGCAGATTCCTCCAATCTTTTTTTATTTTTTGCGCTGACTCCTGAAGGCTGCCCGTTGGTGATAGAAACCAAGCCCAAATTCCGCCTGTTGCTTCAAGGTAAGTGTAGTAGGAAAGCCCCCTGCTTTATCCAGTTGCTTGATCACCTCTTCCAACAGCCGTCCCATTTCGGGAGACACTTTCGGTAAATGTGCAGTCGTCGTAAGCCTCAAAAGGGGACCAAAAGTGGACGCCGGAGCGGTGGACGCTGCGCCATAAAAGCGTTGAACAACTGTGGTTCCAACTTTATATCCGGAAGCCCGCTGTTGGATTTCTTCTAAGACGGCCAGCAGGCGACCGCAAAGATAGGATGGCTCCAAATACCCAAGGTTGAGAGATTCCATCGTTTTTGATTCCTCCTTTCCGTATGTGAGCGCCAGTTTGAGAACACTAGCGAGAGCGTGGTATTTCCAGGTTTCTGTGGGATCTGTCAAGACTTGCGGCAAACGGAAACGATTGAGAGCGGCGACCAATAGTTGATTCGGCGGGGTGTATCCTTGATAGATGGTGCGCAAAATTTGTCTGACCAGGTTGACATCAGAGACCTCGATCGCCTGAAGAATCACAGGCAAGGGTTGAACCTTGTCCTGCTCCCCCTGTGGATGGACGATGCGTATCGCATCCAAGTATTGACCCAGGTTTGTTAACAACCGTGAGACCGATGTATGAATCCATTCTCTGACCACAAGGCGTCCCTTGTTGGCAGAGAGGACAGCCATGTGAAATGATGCTTCATCTATTCGTAATGCCTGCTCACGGCCTGTCTTAGGAAGTTTGACCAACTCTTGCAATTGCTCAAGTTCCGGAGGGGGAACCCGCCGCTTCTCTTCTTCGTCAAAGACCAGATTTTGGATGGGGGCTGCAAACAACTTCTGGTCCAAGGTAATCCCTTTCCAACTCATTTCTGCCGGTTGCTTCAACCAATACACAGCGATCTGCGATCGTAAAATGTCTCTTTCATTAAAAAGTACAACCGTGTGATGCTGCGAATCTCGCAACAAATAATTCAACGTATCCACGGTCAAAGTAGCACAAGAAAAACAGACCGGCACATTGTTCGTCTGGCTTTTTCCCATAGATTCAAAAGATGGGCTGTTAAATGATGTCAATTGACAGGATTGGCCAAATACCATTACGGGATTAGGCAAATAACGTACATATGGTTTTTTCTTGCCACATATGGAGCACTCGGCCTTATCGTTAGACAGTAGGTTCTCTGCCAAATATTCCGACCAAAATCGTTGTATCTCAGGTCTTTCAAAGGGAAACAACTCCTGATCAATTTTAAAGGTAATCGTCTCTTTTGCCTTGATCTTTTGACGAAACTCCTCAGGAAGCGGTTGGTTTAAAAACTCTAGGATCTTTGCCAATTCCTCGATGCCGGTTTTGGCGTAAGCCTCCTGAAGAAGCTGGACAAACCCTTGATGCATTAATTTCGCTTCATCCACTTTCATTTCATTTTCGGGAACGCCTAACACGTACCGGGCATCGTCTAATAACAGGTATGGCTTAAGATTATCTTTCGACACCCTTCCTGAGCGTTTCCGGTCGGGCGCCTCAACTATACGATATTCCCCTTTCTTAAACGGCCCTTTGAGATGAGGCTTTACCCCGCTCAAATCAATCACCCAGGTGACAGATTTGGGTTTATAGGAAGCGGGTGGCAACTTTTTAGCCTTCTGCAGTTTTGTCGCCAATTCTATCAGTTCATAAAGCATCTTCTCCCTCCAATCGATACAACTCCATATATTTTTCCTGCGGCACATTCAACCAGCCATCTTCAACGCACGCCTCGAAAAATAGCGGTTGTGTAAACCCAGAGGCCACTCGGGTTTCCTTTTCGTCATGCCGAAGGAATTCCACCTCCTTTCGCGAATCATCCTCGATAAAAGCAAAATCAAACAGCATGGTACCCACATCAATGTTGACTGATTGCGTTACGTCATCAGCATCCACCGGGGAAAAATAGGCTGCAAATTCGCGTGTCCCCAAATAGGGCGTGTGATGGTACTGCCCCCGCTCCACCCTGCGGTTGAACTGATCCCGGTATTTAAATACCGGATCGACTGCTCGCGGTTTGAGGACAATATCCGCTGTGATCAGATACGCCACATCCTTGAGAATCAGGCTTGTCCTCTGCGCGCGGTCTTTTTCGATTAAAATCGGGGTTCTGCTTTGCTTGTTCATCAACTCATTGCGCAATATGGCATACTGTTTTCCAAGTTGGAGCACGCCGATTTTACGGATTTCATAGCGAAACTCGGGCTTCCAGAAGATGGCTTCCAGCACCCCCCTAGCTGCGCTGGGCGTAATCAGTGGATAACTGATCCGTTCCACCTTAAACTCAGGCCGGGTAAAACAGGCATACTCTCCCCAAACTTTCACCTGCACTCGCGCGCGTTGTTGCATCTTTTCTCTCCTTTCCCTGCATACTTACACAATGTTTATCCAATCAAATCGTATGGATCATGGAATTCTTCTGTCATCCCGATCAATTCGTCATATCCCCCTAACCACTGATACAAATTCCCTGACACCAATCGCATCCATCCCTCCTGTTCCTTTTTCTGCACTTCCCACTGGTATAATTGGATGATGTATGGTTGTAAGCGACGAAAGTTCTTGCGCGAAGGCTCCTCTTCCCAAGTTCGTAGGTATACCTGGCTATCTTCATACGGAACCACCACCGGAACCGTATCTTGGTCAACCAACCGGTACTTTTCAGCCACATGGGGATAAGCCAGTGCCTCCCGGTCATCCTGAATCGTCTTATGATCCAGATCGACCGAAGCAAACAGTTGTTGAAAATAATTTCGAAAAATATCGGGCCTGTGCAAATCCTCCGACTGTATACGCGAAAGCATGGCGCGGGCCACTTCCATTGCTACCCGGTATGGCCCTCGCGGACTTCCACCTTCTTGCGTTTCAAAAATGATCACCCTACCTCGGTTCAATTTGCCTTCGCGGTTGCAACGGCCAGCAGCCTGAACAATGCGATCCAGTGGTCCGATTTGTCGCATGACTAGCGGAAAATCAAGATCCACACCGGCCTCCACCACTTGTGTGCTGATCAGCCGGACCGGAAGGTTTTTAGTCAGGCGCAAACGCACCTCGTCAAGAATCTTTCTCCGATGCGCCCCGCAAAGAAGGGTGGAAAGATGCAATATATCCCCATCTTCCCTGAGAAGATGGACGCATTCCTGTGCTTCTTTCCGCGTGTTAAAAACGACCAAAACCTGACGTTGCTCACGGATAAAATCCACCAGTTCCCCCAATAATACAGGTTGTTTCCACACCTCATAATTGACCCTCTGCAGTTGTCTAAAGTGATTGTCCACCAATGCCGGGGAAAGAATCTCTTCCACCGCCAAACCGGAGAATGCTTTAAGGAAGCGGCTTTCTTCAAAAACCGGTTGTGTGGCGGTCGACAAAACCACCGTGGACTGACAGTGCTTCACCAGCATCGCAAGTGCATCCAGCGTCGGTCTTAACAGTTCAGTGGGCAGTGTTTGGACTTCATCCAATATAATGACGCTTCGGGATAGATTGTGCAATTTACGCACTTTGCCGGGTCGGTTGCTGAACAGGCTGTCAAATAACTGCACCGTCGTCGTGACGATAAGTGGCGCATCCCAATTTTCGGTAGAAAGACGCTGTCTAATCAAATGTTCTTTTTGAGCCTCTTCATCGTCTACTTCTACCTGACTGTGATGCTCCAACACCGCCTCGTCACCGAAAATTTCGCGGTACACACCTGCCGTCTGTTCAATAATGCTGGTGTACGGGATCGCCACGATCACGCGATCCAACTGGTGTTCTGCCGCATGCTTAAGCGCAAAGGCAAGCCCACTTCTTGTTTTTCCCCCACCGGTTGGCACCGTCAATCTGAACACTCCTTGTGGCCTTGCCGCAGATTGAACGCACGCCTCATAAACCTGCCTTCTTACACGGTTGACGAGCGTATTGTCCGCTTTGTCGATCAACTGTTGCTGGTCAGACGCAAGGCGATTCCATAAATCTTCCACAGAGATTTCTCGTCGTCGTACCTGAGCAAGCGTGGGCTGGAAATGTTGTTCCGTATCCAAATAATCCGCATCGACAAGCGCTGAAAACACCATACGGATCCACATCTCACGTTCTGTTTCTGTAAGTGACGGCATCTTCCACTCCTTCTGCATGTGTGGAAACACAACCTCACGCAAAAAAGGCTCGGCATTTTGCAATATTTCGAGAAAATACGACTGCTGCTTCTCTATGCGCTCTTCCAACGTGAGAGATAAGCTGGCCGATGAGTGCAATCCAGAATGGTGCCCAGCGATAGGAAGTGCAAACAACATCCATAACTCGGGGTGCCTCATTTTTCTCCAATAGATTTGATAGACCACAGCAGCTCCCCAGATGGCATGTGGGACACTCTTTCCATTTTCTCCCTTGGCTTGCTTCTTTAAATACTCCTGAAACAGATGATGAAACTTGCCCAGGTCGTGCAAAAGCCCACACAAATAAGCTACCTCTTCTCCATGAAAAGGGACGGCAAAATCTCGCGCCAGTCTAGCCACATTCAGCAAGTGTTCGTTTAGGTCATGCCACTGCCGCCCTTCTTCCGAAGGCGTATGGGCATGGAATTTTTTCATTTGTTCTTTTCACCTCAGTTCCCGTCTGCAACTACATAACATATACCTACTACAACAATGATTATGGTACCATGTTCGACACCAAACAAATATTGCCATCCTTATTAATTCTATCTCCTACACTGTTTATAGACTTTGCAATGTTTTTAGAGGATTGTTTCAAGCTTGTTTAGATTCTGTTGAAATACTAAAAAACTTATATAAAGGAATGAAGTTTTTTAATGTCGAATACAAATCAAGGATTTTTAAGCATTAAGTATAAAATAATTAAGCGCCGAGATGCACGTATACTTGTTTCATTTGATTCATTCTCTTCCTTTTCAAGTAGGTATATTTCACTAGTTTTAGGTAGTCATATTTTACTAGTTCGACATGAATAAGCTTGTTCCTGCTTTTTCAAACAAAACCTGATTTAAATTCTTTTAGCAGTTTTTCAGATCCACGACTTGATGGATAACAAAAACAAGCACACAATTTGATTCCAAATGTATGCCTGTTCCTTTAAACGGTTTTCGATTAACCAGCTGGCTTCGTAAATTATCGTTTCTTAAAATTACTCTTTTTCTTTTCCCTCAGTTTTGCTAATTTTGCGCTGATCCTTTCTCTAGCCCTCTCTGTCTCAGCCTCATCAATTTCTATTTGAGTCACTTTATCACCGTCAAAAGTAACTTTTAACCAAGTCCCTTCTTTTGCCCCTGAAGGAAGCAGATGGGAGGGGATGATGATTTCCCTCTCATTATGGAGTTAAGAAGAAGAGTAGTGGTCCTATTATTGTGCCTCATGCTGTTGTTGTCGGCACCGGTAGCTTATGCATGCGGTCTTGCTCTTGATTCTGACAAATGGGAAGTCGTTGAAGCTGGTGATGCGTTGTTCGAAGGTGTACCGTCCATTGAAACATCAAGAAGGTATTCGCATTTAACGGAAGTGGCAGCAGTAGAATTAGAGCGGCTCAAAGGTGTTAACGTAACGACAGCGGATGTTTATGCTCATAAAGGATATGCATATGTCGGCACCCACAGAGGGCTCTGTTCAAATGAAGGGGTTCGCGTGTTCGACTTGAGTGATCCGAGCAATCCGGTGGAAGTAGCCGTATTCGCCAACGATATACCGGGTACTTGGCAGGAAAAAGTGATTGTAAAAAACGTCAGCACACCCTATTTTAAAGGTGATTTGGCTGCCGTAAGCGTACAGCGTTGTGATAGAGTTGCAGCTCAGCATGGAGGTACGGTGCTATATGACGTTACCGATCCGACCAACCCGCAATTTCTTTCATTCTGGAAAACACCAACGGAAGTGCTAACGGGAACGCACGAGCTGTATTTAACAACACAAGGCAATCGCGTGCTTCTTTTGACGGCAGATATTTATGCTGATTATTACACCCAAGGGGAACAAGGTGATTTTTCAATCGTAGATGTCACCGATCCCAGTCATCCAACGACGATTTTCAATTGGGATCCTAGAGAAATTATCGGTCATGAGTACAACGGATATAACTTTGTCGATGAAGAAGGTACGCCACGAATTGCTTTTGCCCATAGCGTTATAACGGATGTGAATGGTAAGTATGCTTATGTTTCATACTGGGATTTAGGAACGATTATATTTGATATCTCCAATCCGGAAGAGGCACAAGTGGTAGGAAGAACTTCCTTTGAACGTCATGTACAAGGAGCGGCACATTCAGCTGCGCTAGCCAGAGGAGGAAACATTCTTATAGAAACGAGAGAAGTTTTCAATCCTGATCCGGCCGATCCTGAATATGAACGAGGTTGGGGGTATACGAGGATTTATGATATAAGCGATAAATCCAATCCTGTTTTAATTAGCGATTTCCGTACCACAAATTCGATGACACAAATTGTAGATGGTGAAAGACAACCGGGAACTTTTACTGTTCACGATCCAAAAGTAAGAGGGAATACCCTTTATCTTTCACATTACGCTGACGGTATTCGCGTCGTTGATATAAGCAATCCGGCACAACCAGTTGAAGTTGCATCGTACGTCCCTGATCGTTCTAATATTTGGGGAGTATTTGTAGATCGAAACTATATCTTAGGTTCAGATATGGGAACGGGATTAAAAATACTCCAAAGAGTACTGGGGCATAGTCAAAGTCATGGAAAAGGACCACAGTAGAACAAGAGTTAAAAACCGCCGTGTGCATGCACGGCGGTTTCATGCTTATACAAGTTGGCAGATGGTGAGCATGTTCATCTTTTGTTTAATCACAATTTATTCAAAGCTTTTTTCCAGCTCATCGACAAGAGAACCGACATAAGCAACGGCTTGGCGGATAGGCTCAGGTTTAGACATATCTACCCCGGCATGTCTCATTAACTCCAGCGGTCCCAGCGTTCCACCAGCTTTTAATACTTCAAGCCAGCGTTCGACGGCAGGTTGACCTTCTTCTTTTATTTTTTGTGCAACGATGGTCGATGCCGTTAGGCCGGCTGAATACGTATACGGATACAAGCCCATGTAATAATGAGGTTGTCTCATCCACGTCAGGCTGGCCCCCTCGTCAATTTCGACCGTATCGCCCCAGAACTTTTTCAATAAGTCGGCTTTTTGCTCACATAATACCGTTGCGGTAATCGGTTGCCCTTCCTCGGCTAGACGGTATACGCGTCGTTGTAGCTCACCTTCGAGTAAATGGGTGACATAATTGTGATAGTAAGTACCGAGTAACTGTAAAATCACCCAACGCTTCATGCGCGGATCGTCAGACTTTCTCATGATATGTTGTCCTAACAGCATTTCGTTCATTGTAGACGGCGCTTCAATAAAATACATCGACGGTCTCGTGTTCGTTAACCGCTGGTATTTACCCGCCAGTGCAAAATGTCCAGCATGACCTAACTCATGGGCTAACACAAACACACTTCTCATCGTATCCGTCCACGTGATTAAAATGTACGGATGAACGCCGTATGGACTGGCGCAAAATGCACCGGTCGATTTGCCCACATTGTCAGCGAGATCTACCCAGCGTTCACTCAGTGCTTTTTTCATAATGTCGTGGTATTCGTCTCCTAAAATTTCTAAAGCATCCAAAATAAGCTTAGAGGCTTCCTCATAAGATGTTTTTGGTTGATAATCCGGATCGAGCGGCGCCTTTAAATCACAAAACTTCATTTCATCAAGACCTAAAACCCGCTTTTTCAATTGGGCTAACCGGCGCATGTGGGGGGCAAGCTCTTCTTGAATAATATCCAATAAGTTATGGTACATCTCTTTCGTTACATCTTGTGGTTGTAAAAGCATATCGGTTACGGAGTCATAACCTCGTAATTTGGCCATCGTCACTTGTTTTTTAATTTCAGTGGCGTATGTGGCAGCATAAGTATTTTTATATTGGTTTAGAGTTTTAACAAATGACTCATAGGCTTGTCGGCGAACGTGTGTATTTTCCGATAGTTCATAGCGATCTTCAAATAAGGCGAACGACATCGGCAGTTCTTGTCCGTTCTCATCACTAATCGAATCAAATTCCATATCGGATGATTTACTGCGTTGATAGATCATGTAAGGGGAGTTAAACACTTCGCCTAAAGCCGCAAGCGCCTCCTCTGTATCCGGTGAGAGTTTGTACGGTTTCGTTTTGAGTAAATCGTCCAGCGCCTTCTGAAAATCGGCTAAATGCGGTTGTTCCTGTATGTACTTTTCGATCGTTCCATCGGGGAGGGTCAGTATTTCGGACTCAATAAAAGCGAGTGATGACTGTACCTTGGATAACAACGCCGCCATTCGTGCTGAGTTGGCTTGATTGTCGGGGTTAGTCCCGTCTTCCGCAGAACGAAGATTAGCATATGTGAAGACGCGGATGACTCGCTTTTGTAGCTCTTCCTGAGCCGTTAAACAAGCTAATAAAACATCAGCACCTTCTTGAAAGCGACCTCTGTACTGGGTGACGGACGGCAGATCGGCTTCAATCGCTTTAAGCTCGGCTTCCCATTCGCTCTCGGAAGGAAACAAATCAGTAAGGTTCCACGTTAACTCAGTGGGGACTTCAGAACGTTTGAGTCGTTGACTCATAGTCAAAACTCCTTTCGGTTTAAAAATATTTCGTAAATCGATATATTGTCTATTATAAAAGATTTTACGAACAAAGGGTATTTTTTTAAAAAAAATGGTACATTTTTAACAATCCGATGCGCTCATTTTTGTTTTATTTTGATGCTAGGCTAATGAATACTCAGTCAGAACGTGAAAAATCATAAATCCAAAACCGTTCCGTATTTAGGGTTTGCTGAAAAACACAAAAATGTTGATATTGAAAGGAAAAGACCTATTTTTGGCGAAATTAAGTGCAAGGGTTTTTCAAAAACCACCTACAAAAACCTTGCACTTGGAGGTATTGCTGTGT
>NZ_BMKZ01000055.1 GCF_014644735.1 Caldalkalibacillus thermarum
TCACCTGGTTGAAACAGTATCCCGACATTTCAAGTGCACAGATCCATGATTGGATTAAGGAGAGATATCCTGACCTTACGGTCGGTGAAAGTACCGTCAGGTGCTATGTTAGTCAACTGAGAAAGGAGTATAGTATTCCAAAAATAAAGGTGACCCGGCAATATGAAGCGGTTGAAGACCCGCCTATGGGACAACAAATGCAAGTTGACTTTGGTCAGGTCACCGTCAGAAATACGTTTCATCAACCTCAGAAACTGTGGTTTATGGCTTGCGTATTATCCCATTCCCGTTACAAATTTGTGTATTGGCTGGACCGTCCCTTTACAACAGCAGATGTCATTCAGGCTCATGAACAAGCTTTCGTCTTTTACGGCGGTCTTCCTCAAGAAATTGTTTATGATCAAGACCATCTCATCTTAGTGAGTGAAAATGGTGGAGATCTTATTTACACAAAAGAATTTGCCAATTATCTGAAGCACAGGGCATTTAAGGTTCGCATGTGCCGCAAAGGCGACCCGGAAAGCAAAGGAAAAGTGGAAAACGTTGTTGGCTATGTGAAAAAGAACTTTGCCCGTCACCGGACCTATTACAATCTGGCCCAATGGAGTGAAGACTGTCTGGCCTGGCTTGAGCGAACAGGCAATGGCAAAGTGCATCAGACAACCAAAAAAATACCGGCCGAAGTGTTCCAACAGGAACGCCTTTACCTTCGCCCGGTCCAAGAAAAATATCATCTCAATGAAGCCAAGGCCAGTATAACAAGAGTTGTCCGAAAAGACAATACCATTCTTTATGCCGGGAACCGCTATTCGGTCCCTCTAGGGACCTATGATGACAAGGGTAAAAGCGTTGGACTAAAGATTCAAGACGATACCCTGACCATCTACGACTGGGAAACAGGAGAGGTACTTGCCCAACACGCGATTTGCCACGAAAAAGGCAAGTTGATTCAAAATACGAATCATAAAAGGGACCGCAGCAAAGGGATTCAAGCGTTAATGCAACAAGTGGCCGGGCGTTTTCCAGAACCGGATCAAGCCACCCTCTTTTTGAAAGAAATCTATCAGCGGAAGCAGCGTTATATGAGAGATCAATTGCAAAAGATACAGGAAGTCATGAACAAAGCCAACCCTCATTCTGGAGTGATTGGACAAGCTTTAGCCTACTGTCTGACATACCAACTGTACAGTGCAGCAGCCTTCAGCGATGCAGTGCAACATTTTATGCAACAAGCACAGAGACAACAAGCACACCAGCATGAACATCAACCTGAGATCAAACCCACCATGCTCGGACATCAATCACACTCGCAAGTGAAAGCAGAAATTCGAGATCCACAAGTTTACATTCGTATCCTGGAGGGAGAGAGCCTATGTCAGAAAGCTTAGTGCAATTGAAACACAGCTTGAAAACACTCAAATTGGCCTCCATCGCCGAAGTGATTGAGGAACAACTGATGGAAGCCGAAACAAATGGATTCAGTTATCAACAGTTTCTGACGAAACTGTTGGGATACGAAATACGCAAGCGGGAAGAAAAACAATTGGCTAAACGACTCAAGTGGGCAGACTTTCCTGTCCACCAATCCCTTGATGAGTTTGACATTAGCGCCCAGCCTGCCCTAAGCCGGCAGCAATTTCAACAGTTGCGTGAACTCTTATGGATTGAACAAGTTTATAACCTCATCTTATTGGGCCCGCCGGGGGTGGGTAAAACTCACCTGGCCATTGGCTTAGGAGTAGAAGCCGTTCAGCAAGGGTACAAAGTCAGCTTTGTGACCATGGATCATTTAATCCAGTTGCTGCGTACCCAAGAAGTAACAAGAAGCGCCCAAACAAAATTGAAAAGAATCACTCAGTCAGATCTTGTCATCATCGATGATTTGATGTTTATGGCCATCAACCGGCATGAAGCCAATCTTTTCTTTCAACTCATCAACAAACTCTATGGCCAATCATCTGTGATCATCACCTCCAACAAAGGGCCGGAAGATTGGGGAGAGTTATTAGGTGATCCGGCCATTACCACAGCCATTCTGGATCGGCTACTCCATAAAAGCGAGGTGATTCATCTCACCGGTGACAGTTATCGTTTAAAAAACAGGAAAACCATATTTGGAAATGACTAGGTGCTCAAAATTATTTAGCGAAAATTGTTCAATTGTACTTGACGCTCACAAAGTCCCAAGCCCAATCAGGATGTGTATAATTTTCACCTTCAGTGAAGTATACAACATCAACCTCTTCCTCACCTATAAAATATTGAACGGCTGCTGCACTAAGCTGTGGCAAGACAAAACCATTATAACCTATAAATGATTCTTGAGGTCCAAACCTGACTACTGGATACGATACAGGTTCATAGTATTCTGGATTTGAGTCAATATCCTGGACACAAAAAAGGTAAGTTTTAAGCCGAATGTTTCAAAAGATCTTCCACTTCCTGAGGTGTTCTGTAACCCAGGCGGCTATGGATTCTTTTACGGTTATACCACCCTTCTATGAATTGAAATAGGGCTAAGCTTGCCGAATGAAAGTCGAGATACTGTACATGGTTGACTTCCTCTTTCTTTAGGATGGCATGAAATGATTCGATACAAGCATTGTCATAAGGACATCCCTTTCGGCTGAATGACTGTATGATGCCCTGAGATTTGACATATTGCTCAAATGCTTCACTCGTATATTGTGTCCCCAAATCCGTGTGCAGAATAAGCCCGCGTTTAGGCTGTTGTGTATCACAAGCATTGGCCAACGCTTTGATGACGAGATCAGTCGTCATCGATTTGGCAAAGGAATAGCCAACGATTTTTTGGGTATGTAAATCCATCACAGAAGCTAAATAACACCATCCATCTTTAAAGGTATGAATGTAGGTGATATCGGCGACCCACTTCTCATTGATGGTGTTGGTGGTGAAATCCTGTTTGAGCAGATTGTCCCGTTGGATCACCTTTTCCTTGCTTGGATAGGGTTTGTATTTCTTTTTCACAATGGAACGAATACCTGACTTCTTCATTAAACGCTGCACTCTCTTTAGGCTGACTTGAAATCCTTCCTGCTTCAACAGATGATGGATTTTGGGAGCTCCATAGCGCTGTTTGCTCTCCTGATGAATGCTGTTAATTCTTTGGGTGATCTCCTGGTTCTCACGTTCGCGGTTTGACTCTTTATGATTCAGTCTTTGATAGTACGTGCTTCGGGGAATCCCCAGCACTTTACACAGGGTATGAACTGGATAATCTGTTTTATGATTGTCAATGAATGCTACTAACTCAGTATCCTTTACTTTTTGGCGAATATGGCCATAGCCTTTTTTAAGATCTCATTCTCTTGTCTAAGACGGAGCATTTCCTTCTTCATCTCAACCATCTCTTTCTGGGTGATGGACTCATCTCCAGAACCCACTGGAGTAAACTGCTTAATCCATCTGTAAACCGTCACTTCAGATACGCCATATTCGCCGGACAGATCTTTAACAGAAGTTCCTGAATGGTAGAGATCCACAATCATTTTTTAAAGTCGTCATTAAATTTTTTTCGGTTCATATTGGACACATCCTCTCCCAATTTTTATTGTAAGGGACTTAACTAAAATGTGTCCATGAAACTATACTAACACCATCTGAGTAAAGTAAATCGAATTAGTCAATAGAAGCTGTTCTGCTTTCATTTATTGAATTATTATTATCTAAAGCAACTTCATTAAAAATGATATAATACATTCCCACACCTATTAAACCAATAAACGTAATTATAATAGAAATCGCAATAGCAGGTAAAAAGGCACTTAATGTAACTACAAGGGACGCTATAAGCATTGCGAAGCTGAAGGACAATCCATTCACTGCCATATAGGAACTTCTAGCATTATCAGGAATAATTGAAGCCATTAACGATTGTTGAACAGGAATTCGAATGACTTCTCCTATAGTTGCAAATAGCATGCAGATAATTAATAACCAAATATTGTCCAAGTATGACATCAAACCAAATCCAAGTACAAAGAGAAGAGAGCCGACTATCAAAACCGTTTTGTCTTTGTATCTTTTTATGAAATTGAAAGCAAATAACGACATGAGTACTACTAAAATAGTATTTTCAGTACGTAAAAACCCAAGCATATTAACACCATCAACGTTCCAATACAAAAACTTTTGCGTTGGCATTGTTTCGCTCAACCGAATTCCAATATAATTAGTTAAATGAAACTCCATTGATAATACCAGTATCCCGGCAATTGTAAATAGTATAAATAATCTATCTTTAAATACTTCTTGGTAGGTATTAAATATTCTTCTCACATGTGATAATGCTCTAGTTTTTTCAGTTGGAAAATAACTTTCTTGGATAAAAAAAACTACTAATATTGAACAAAACAAAGAGCCTAGAGAAATACCTAATAATAACTCAAATAGATGCTTATCAAAAAACAATCCCCCAAAGATTCCACCAATAGCAAAAGCAAGATTATTCACCCAAAATGCAATAGAATACATTAACTTACGCTGTTCTGGTTTGCTGACATCTATCAGCATTGCATGATGTGCAGGTCCTGAAATACCCCAACTAATCGTGTTAACAAACATCATAATACTTGTTATCACAGCTGATTCAAACCAAGGAGAATTGGCAAGCAACATGATAACGAAAGCAACAAATCTTAACATCTCGGCATACTTCATCATTATCTTTCTACCATATTGATCTGAAAGATATCCACCAAAGAAGTTAATGACAATTCCAATAAATACGTTGATAAGTAGTATTACCCCTGCAATTTTTAGCCCGAAATGTTTGGATAAATAGATCGCCATAAAAGGAAATATCATATTTCCTATGAAGCCACTGATAAATGTTTCTAAGAGTCGTATCTTAATATTTATGTGAAAATCCCTGAATCTCATTATTATCTCCATTCTAAACCTAATACTTTGGCTACATCTTAATAAACCTCAAGTTTCTTGAATATATTTCTGATATTTATTTTATTTGTCAGTAAATGATTTATATATATTCATTATTTAGATTCTTTATATGTTTTCTATCAATTTATACCTGTTGCGGTATGTAACAGCTGCCTAAAATGCATCCATCATAGACACAGTAGATGCGACACCCTTTCCAGCTTCTCCTATATCTAAAACATCAATTACGCCATAAGTAAACATTCCATCTTCTATACGTTCGGTTCGATTTAGTCTCACACTGACACCCAGTTGTTCTCGAGTTAACTCTAGATCTATATATGAACCAACAACTAATGGTTTTGCAATAGAATGGCACTCTTTTTCTTGTAAAACCTTCAACGTAATTTCAGGATCAATACCAGCTGGCCTCCTAACTGTTAGCAAGCCACTTAAGAAATGTCCTTTATGATATTAATACTTTCGTTTGAACACTCTCAACTCAATCTCGCCAAAAAAAGCGATCATTACTATAGTATTTTATCAATAATATATCCAATAGATTGCACTTAGATATACTGTAATCGCTCGAGACCAATTACTGGAGAAGGTTTAGGTTTGGCAGGACGCATCTCAACATAAGCAGGTAAGACTCTAGGATGAAGATTTGATAATGAAACTATTAACTCACCTATATCTGTTGGGGTAAGTTTCCATTCATCATCTGGTAATGCAATATTGGAAATAGCCCCTAAAGATAAACAACAAGTTCGTATGTTATGATATCTTAAATCTTGAATAGCTACTTCTACCATAGCATGTAACCCTGCTTTAGTACTAGAGTAAGCTACTCCATTCTCAAATGGATACTCCCCAGCATGACTACCAATAAAAAACATCATCCCATTATTTTTGGATAGTAGATCAAATGTATATTTAATCATAAACAAAGGCGCACTTAGATTTACTTTTAGGCTTTCCTCCCATTCATCTTGAGTAATTAGATGAATGGGAGAAAAATGTCTAACTCCAGCGTTACATACAACTATATCTATTTGCTTATATAAGTCATCAACCTGCTTTATGGCATGTTGGATTGAAGTTGGATCGGAAACATCACAATATATCTCCTCCATCCACTCTTCTTCACAAAAAGTTCTATTTAACCCTATAACTTTATAACTTATCTCATGAAAGACTTGAGCAATCCCTAAACCTACTCCTCGATTTGCCCCTGTTATTACAATAACTTTCATTTTATCAATCTCCCACCCAATGTTAGTTAGACAGCAATACTAAATGTTTTTGCCAAGTATTTAGCAACACCGTTCTCTTCGTTACTTAATGTAACCTCATTTGCTCTTGCCTTTAAATAATCTGGTGCATTGTACATAGCCACACCTGTTCCAACCATTTCAATCATTTCTAGATCATTATCAGCATCTCCAAATGCGATAACATTTTCAAGTGGAACATTAAAATAGGTTGACAAATATTGTACAGCAGCAGCTTTTCCAGCTTTTATAGATAAAATTTCCAACCATTTTTTTCTTGAGTCAGAATACGTATAAATCAACTGATCACGAAATTCTTGATCTGCTATCCTTATGATTTCTTTTTCATCACCATATACTAATAGCTTATCTACATGGTCATCGAAAAAACAGCTAGGATAGCCTTTATCAGCCGGCTTTTGTCCAAAAGAAGTCCATTGTTTAATATCCTCATCGTCTTCCGATAGAACCCAAAAGCGATCATTTTTTTCTGCCCAGCAATGATGTATTGCTCCATTATTTAGCAGTAAATCCATAAATCGTTTCGCAAGTATGCCATTTATCGTATGAGAGCGAATCACTTTCTGCTCTACATGAGAATATACCACAGCCCCATTACAGTGGATACTAGGGGTTTTTAGGGTTAGCTGATTTAAGTATGTTATGGTATCGCGAATTGGTCTAGCAGTTGCTAAGACGAAAGGAACCCTCTTTGATACCTCATAAATCACTTGTTGAGTATATAATGTAATCTCCTGTTTATTATTGAGCAAAGTTCCATCTAAATCGCAAACAATCAATTGATTAATATCACTCCCTCCTTTCTACAACTCTATACCATTAGCCCTCACTAACTAGATTTGATCACTATCTTGATTTTATCCATCAACCTCTTAGCGTTTAAAGCAGCTATCTCTGCAGTTTCACCCTTTACTACAACACAACCAGAACGAGTATAAGAATTGACCATTTCCTGGATAATATCTCCTTTTTTGAGGTTAAATTCTAGCCAGAGCAAATCAGGATCTTGCTTCACTTCATCAATCCCACTTATTTCCTCCACCACTCCAGGTGGAAATTGAAAGTATCTTACCGCTGCTGCTCCTTCTTTCAACAGTGGTATTGAATATTGTTCCTTAACTAAATATTTCAACGTTTCACTGAACATATCGTAATCTAGGGCTTTATCAATCATATAAGGAATAAAATCTCCTCCAGGGCGAATATTAACTTCAATAATTTTAGGACCCTTGGAGGTTAACTTAATTTCAGTATGTGATGGACCAAATCGATGACCGATAAGATCTAACATCTGTATCACTAAACCATAAATCTCTTCTCGAAACATTGGATCATTAGAGCATTTCGCAGGAATTGTGTGCCCTACCTCGACACAACGTTTTGGTGTGATCAGCTTATCAGTAATAACCAATGGATAATGAACACCATTAAATGTCACAAACTCAACGCTCACTTCGGGACCATCTAAAAATTCTTCTATGATAAATGAAGAGAGTGGTTGCTTTATCTTCTTAGTAAAAACTTCTTCTAGCTCTTTCTCATTTTCAACAATAAAAACGTCCTTACTTGCCGCTCCATCTACTGGCTTACATACAATTGGATACCCTACCTGTAATGCAAATTTTTTAACATCACTTAATTCGTTTGTCTGGATAAAAGCTACCGAAGATATCCCTTGGTCATTTAACGCCTTACGAAAAAGTCCCTTGTTTTGTGCCAATTGTACTGTATTATAAGGTATATTCGGGAAGCCAAGTTCCTCTGCTACCAAAGAAGTTAATTCAACAGCTTCTTCTGTAAAAGTCCAAATAGCATCAAACGGAAAGAAGCGATGAATAGTTTTGGCAAGTTCTTTTGCAATGTTTATATTTTTAAAGTCAAACACATGAACCGAACTACACATAGATGCATCGACTAAACTTATTCTAAGTGGAGATTGAAAAAGAGTAACATCAAAACCTAATGCTTTAGCATGACGGACATAGGGAACGTGATCACCTATCATCAAAATATGCTTATTTCCCAACTCTCTTATACCCCTTCCACAATTCGTTTAGAGCGTTGCTGCACCTCATACAATAATCGTTCTTCATCAATTGTCAAGAGTTCACGATTCTTCATTAATATTTTTCCATTTACAATTGTCGTTTCAACATCCTGACCAAAAGCAGAATATACTAATAATGATGCCATATCATGATGTGGTACTAAATGTGGCTGATTGACATTAACTAAAATCAAATCAGCTTGCTTTCCAACTTCGATTTTACCTACCTGTTGGTCAATTCCTAAAATTTTTGCTCCGTTCAAGGTAGCCATTTGAAGAATTTTATGAGCATCTATAACCGCTGGATCAAATCTATCTAATTTTTGAAGACCAGAAGCCATTTTCATTTCCTTAAACAAATCGAGCGATGTAGCACTTCCAGCCCCATCTGTACCTAAACCAACAGTTATACCTTTTTCAATATATTTGTACACTGGGGCAATTCCACAACCCAATTTCATGTTACTAAAAGGGTTATGCGCCACCCCACCTTTCATATTCTCTAATAATCTAATGTCAGTATCATCAAGATGTACAGCATGAGCCAAGAGAACATGATAATCACCATTAAATAAACCTAAATCGTACAAATACTGAGCTGGACTCTTTCCATATTTCTTGTTTATTTTTTCTACCTCTTCATGCGTTTCTGCTAAGTGAATGTGAATAGGAACTTGTAGGTCCTGCGAAATATCCATGACCTCTTTTAGTTGGTCAGGAGGACATGTATATGGGGCGTGTGGCCCCATCATAGTAGTAATGCGCCCTTCTGCTTCTCCCGACCAATTCTTAACTAAATCAATTCCCTCTCTTAAACGTTGTCCATCATCATCATTGAAAAATACAAGTCCCCGGGTTAAAGACGCTCTAATCCCTGAATCTTTTACTGCTTGTGCAATTTGTTCCATATGTATATACATATCAGCGTACGCTGTAGTTCCCGATTTAATCATCTCAGCAATAGCCAATAAAGATCCCCAATAGATATCCTCTTTGTTCATCTTTGCTTCCGCAGGCAACATTTTTTTATCAAGCCACTCCATGAGTCGTAAGTCATCGCTAAAAGAGCGCAATAAACTCATTGGGGAATGATTATGGGTGTTAATCAAGCCTGGTAAAGCCACTAATCGAGATGCCTCTATCACTTCATCCACATCAGTTAATTGTTCTGCTGTAGGTTGCTCAAAAATATCTGCTATTTTGTTACCCTCAATTAAAATGTTTGCTCTATATGTCTCGAATTTGCCACCCTTGTCATCCAAGATTATTGGGTCTTTGATTAAAATTTTCATAATTTACCTCCTTATCTGCTAAAACAAAAGCTTATTAAATCATAGTTGACTCCAGTTTTCAACAAATACTCTTAGAGAAGAAAAATTATTTTCTACTACTAATTTCCTCGGAGATTTGTATTTGAATATAAGAACTTGCTTCATTTAACGCATTTAACACCTCGGTTCTCGTATTGCCCTCAGCTATAATGTAGCCCATGTAATCCTGAATAAAGTAAGGTAGAGTATATACTCTGTCACCAATATTCTTAGTAAATGGCACATTAGTCACATGTTTTACTGATCGCGCTTCCTCAAGCCCAGTTACTGAACTTATTATCCCTGATTTAGTAGGATAAATGATTTTAAATCCACTATAAACTTTAAAGCTATCATTAATTTCAGGTTTTTCATCACATGATAGTTGTATTGCAGCCAACTCTAAATCGACATTTCTTGATGCTCTGGTAATGTCGATTATTCTTGCACCACCGACACGCGGATTCATTTCGAGAATCTTAGGACCTTCAGATGTTAAGATGATTTCAAGATGTAAAACAGAATTGGTAATATCCAACTCTCTTACAATTGTACTGTTTAGTGTAAGGATCGATTGAATGTCACTATCAGAAAAATTTGGTGGAGTGATAAAATCAACTTCCGCAAAGCCATATGTACTATCAATCGATGGCTTTTCAATAATGTTTTCAAATATAACCTGTCCACGATAAACAATCGAATCAATGGATAGCTCGGTCCCTTGCAGAAATTCTTCGATTAATAATAAATCACTCGAAAACTCCTTGGTAGATAATTTCATAACCTTTTCAAAATGATATTCTAATTCTTGTTTTGTTTCAATCTTTACTACTCCCCAACTGCCATAGCCTAAGCTTGGTTTAAGAACAACTGGATATCCAATTTCATTAGCTGCTCTCAGAGCATCACCTAGTGTAGTAACAAGCTCAAATTTTGCTGATGGAATTCCCTTTTCTTTAAAGAAAGCTCGCATGGCATGCTTATATCTTAAAATTTTTGCAGACTCTAAGGGGATTGATGCTATACCAAGTTCCTCACAAACTGCTGCCATGATAGGTATACCAGCATCCCACCTACTTAAGACCCCATCCACTTTTAGCTTTTTTGCTTCTTGAACAATCGTATGAACTGTTTGGTCTATATTTTCAAAGTTATGTGTAAATATAGGGATTGTATAATCTACTAACTTCTCTGCTTCTTTATTATTATCTAAGCTGTGCCTTGCAACAATTAATTGATAACCCAATTCTTTTATGCGTTTATAACGTTCTACAAATACAGGTGCTCCAGATGACTCTATTAATAGGATTTTTTTCATATTCACCTTCTCCATTGTCAAATTAATTTACTAATTCCTTAAGTTTTTTCTCAAATTCTATTTGGTCATAATTTTTTTGTTCTTCTGGAATACGCCTTGTAGCCTTGATCAAATCTTCTATAGTATCTGCTACAAGCAGAACAAAAATTATGTTTTTAAATTCTCTTGAGGCTTTTACAAATGAATCAACACCCCACTCTTTCGCATGTAGAGATTTTATTGGAATTTCTACAGCGATAGCTTGGTTTTCTCGGTCAAAATCCTTTATTCCCATACTGTATAAGACGGTATTTTTAAAAACATTAAATCCACTGGAATAACTAACTAAGTCACACATGCCATTGAAGCGATTGTTCACTTCCAATACCAATAATCGATTAGAATCTGGTTCATGAATACAATCCACCTGGAGAATTCCATTGACTCCAGTGATTTTTACTAAATGTTCTATCAATCTCTCCGCTTCTTTCTTTAACCTAGGATCTAATCCAGGTGAAATACGATAACGAGAATGTGGATCGGATTGAATAGAAGTTTGGCCTAAATAAGCATGCTGAATTATTCGAATATTTCCACCAACTACGATAGCTTGCAATCCAACCTCTTGGCCAGCTATAAATTCTTCTAATACCATATTATTCATCTTATTACTTGCATAAATTAAATCTAATTCTTCAGTATTTTTTGCGAAAAAAACCCCTACATTAGCCGAACCAGTGTTCTTCTTCAAAACCACTGGGAACCGAAGTTTAGAACTAGCTTGCAATAAATCCTTCTCATCATTAACTATGTATCCCTTAGGCATAGGAATTGCCTCAGATTCAAATATGATACGTTGGATCGATTTATCCATAGATATGATCGCTGAACGCATACTCTGCCCAAAAAAAGGAATAGAATGTTCATCAGCATATTCTTTGATTACTGCATCTCTAATCAAATGAAACTCATTGTTTGTATCAACTTTTGAAATAATACCTTCAATTTGATTTTTTTGGATATAGCTTTTTATCTCTTCAGTAGATATAACTGGGTCGATCAAAAACTGATCAACCAATGAGAGGCTTTCTGTATTATGCGATGCAATGACATGTATCTCATTATGAAATTCTTTAAGCCATGGAGTAAATCGCTCTAGAAATGTATCTCCCAAAATTAAGATACGCTTTTTCCTTAACATACTATCACCTAACAACACTTATAGATTGATTCAATTTGTCATAAATATTCTTAATACCGGCCAGTTCTTTATCTGATTCACTAGATATGATGAATCTAGCACTCACCTGCATTATTTCTTTATACAATGACAAACCATTCTCCATTAGTGTCCTTCCAGTATCTACTAACTCCACAATACAGTCTGCATACTCCATCAATGGTGCTACTTCCACTGAACCGTCCAATGTAACAATATTTGCATTGTATCCCTTACTCTTTAAATACTTTTTTGTAATATAAGGATAGCTAGTACAAACAACATTGATCGTGTCGTCATTCAGAGAGTTTTTCCCACATAAACACAGCTTACACTTTCCAATGTTTAGATCCAACAACTCCTTAACTGGAAGTTGACTTTCTTCGATAATATCTTTCCCTACTATACCTGCATCTACTTGGCCCAATGTAAGTAATCTCACTATATCTTGTGATTTTAATAATACTAAATCTACTTCTGGAAGTTTGAACATTAACTTTCTAGTTTGTAATAGCTCTTCTCTATGTATGATACCAGATTCTTCAAATAGAATCGCTACCTCTTTTAATAGTCTACCTTTAGGGATTGCAAGTATAGGTTTTGCTCTTGGTTTTCTTTCATCTATCATTTTTTTTACATCCTTTATTTTCAATTGAGTAAAACGATCAGTCCTACTCAATTCTATCAATATTTAAGTTCAGAACTTCTTTCATACTTATTACTTCTTTGGAGATTAAAATACCAGCACTTTTAATTCGTCCAGTTAAATGATGATGTATAAAAGTTTGTGTAAAGCATTTTGCTAGAACAAAAGAAAAAAGGTAGGGTATTCTCTGATAGGATCAAAAATCTTAGAGAAAGGAGTACCCTACCTATGTCTAAAAGAAGTATACCGA